>DASZJC010000152.1:0-5487 GCA_035948495.1 Xanthobacteraceae bacterium
CCAGATGGTGAGCTTGAGCCAGGAGGAGAGGGCGTTGACGACCGAGACGCCGACGCCGTGCAGTCCGCCCGAGACCTTGTAGGAGTTCTGGTCGAACTTCCCGCCCGCATGCAGCTGGGTCATGATGACTTCGGCGGCCGACACCCCTTCGCCCTTGTGGATGTCGGTCGGAATCCCGCGGCCGTCGTCGCGCACCGTGCAGGAGCCGTCGGGATTGAGCGTGACCACCACCTCCTTGGCATAGCCGGCGAGCGCCTCGTCGATCGCGTTGTCGACGACCTCGTAGACCATGTGGTGGAGGCCGGACCCGTCGTCGGTGTCGCCGATATACATGCCCGGCCGCTTGCGCACGGCATCGAGGCCCTTGAGGACCTTGATCGACTCCGAGTCGTAGCTGGATGGCAGGTCTTGTCGGCGGGCGGGTTCGGCCATGCGCTTCTTTCGAATCGTTTGTAAGGCAGGAATTATGCAGCTTGGTTTGACACGAAAATATGGCCCCGTACAGGCCAAAGTGATCGCAGAGAACCTATTGGCATATAAGGGCTTTTTTACGGTTTTCCAGGGCCGCCGCGGGCCCGATTCGCGGCCCTGATTCGAGCCCCCGGATGAGGCTTTGCCCTGGTCCCGCGCGTCCGTTCAGGGCTGCGGCTCCGCCCGGCCCGGACTGACCTCGAACCAGGCGGCGGTCGGGGCGATCGGGTCGAACACCGCAGGGTCCGCGCCGCTCATCCACACCTGGGCCCCCATCCGCGCGAGCCGCTCGTAGAGGGCGCTGCGCCGGGCCGGGTCGAGATGCGCGGCGATCTCGTCGAGCAACAGGATCGGCGCAATGCCGGTCATGGCGGCGACGAGCCCGGCATGGGCGAGCACCAGGCCGACCAGCAGCGCCTTCTGCTCGCCGGTCGAAGCAGCGGCGGCGGCAATCCCCTTGGGACCGTGCACGACCAGCAAGTCGGTCAGGTGCGGGCCCTCGAGGGTGCGGCCGGCCGCCGCGTCGCGCGCGCGGCCGGCGCGCAGCGTCGCGCGATAGCGATCCTCCAGCTCGGACGCCGGGCAAGAACCGACCGCGTTTTCTATTCCGCCATCGAGCGCGATGCTCGCCCAGGGAAAGGGCGACGCCGTGTCCTTCTCGACGGCGAGGGCGGCGGCGAGGCGCCGCACGGTCTCGGCGCGCGCGGCCGCGACCGCCAGGGCGATTTCGGCGGTCTCGTGCTCGACCGCGTCGAGCCAATGCGGGTCCGGGTTCGGCTGCTCCAGCAGCCGGTTGCGCGAGCGCAGCGACCGCTCGAGCGCGTTCACCCGGCTCGAATGGGACGCATCGACCGCGAGCACCAGGCGGTCGAGGAAGCGCCGCCGCTCCGAGGCCGGGCCGGCGAACAAGCCGTCCATCGCCGGCGTGAGCCACACCACGCGCAGGTGATCGGCAAAGGCCGCCGCCGAGGTCACCGGCTCGCGGTCGATCCGGCACTGGCGCAGCGGCGCGGCGTCCTCCGCCGCCGGCGGCTCGATCCCGGTGCCGAGGGTCGCCAGGCCGAGCGCCCCTTCAATCTCGGCGGCGACCGCCCACGAGCCGTCGCCCTCCGCAAACGCCGCCTCTTCCAGCGTCGCGCGGCGCAGCCCGCGTCCGGGCGCCAGGAACGAGATTGCTTCGAGCAGGTTGGTCTTGCCGGCGCCGTTCGGACCGCACAGAACGACGAGATCGCGGTCGACCGTGAGGCTCGCGGCGCGGTAGCTGCGGAAATTCGTCAGCTTCAGGCGGAGAATGCGGACCGCGGCTGGTTCCGGCATTATCCCAGCGGCCCCAGCCTCCGGCTCGTCATGCGCCGCGCAAGCGGGGCATCCGGTAAACACCGGTTGCGGTTTTATTTGAAAGACCCGTGGTTATTGGATCGTCCGCTTTCGCGCACGATGACGACTGATGGGTCATTATCGGGCCCCGTTGGCATTACACCCGCATCGGCATCAGGACGTAGAGCGCGTCCTTGGCGTCGCGATCCTGGATCAGGGTCGGCGAGCCCGGGTCGGCCAGCTTGAGGACCGCGACCTCGCCTTCGATCTGCGCCGCGATGTCGAGCAAGTAGCGCGAGTTGAAGCCGATATCGAGACGCTCGGCACTGTATTCGACTTCGATTTCCTCGGTCGCGCTGCCGGAATCCGGATTGGTCACCGACAGAACGAGCTTGCCGGCCGAGAGCGACAGCTTCACCGCCCGCCCGCGCTCGCTCGATACCGTGGAGACGCGGTCGACCGCCGCCTCGAAGTCGGGTTTGTCGACGGTGAGTTCCTTGTCGTTGCCGACGGGAATGACGCGCGCATAGTCCGGAAAGGTGCCGTCGATCAGCTTCGAGGTCAGCACCACTTCACCGATGCTGAAGCGGATCTTGGTCTGCGACAGCTCGACGGTGACTTCGATCTCGGCGTCTTCGATCAGCCGCTGCACCTCGCCGACCGTTTTGCGTGGGACGATGACGCCCGGCATGCCGGCCGCTCCGGGCGGCGCGGGAAGGTCGACCTGGGCGAGCCGGTGGCCGTCGGTCGCGACCGCGCGCAAGGTCGCCGTTTTGCCTTCGTCCAAGCCATGCAGGTAGATGCCGTTGAGGTAGTACCGCGTCTCTTCGGTCGAGATGGCGAATTGGGTCTTGTCGATGAGCCGTTTGAGGTCCTTGGCGGCAAGCGTGAAGCGGTGGGTCATCTCGCCGGCGGCGAGATCGGGAAAGTCGCTTTCCGGAAGCGTCTGCAGGCTGAACTGCGCACGGCCGGCCCGGATTGCCAAGCTGCCGCGGTCGCCCGAGGCATCGAGCACGACCTGGGCGCCTTCCGGAAGCTTGCGCACGATGTCGTAGATCATGTGGGCCGGCACCGTGGTGGCGCCCGCGCTGCCGACCTCGGCCGCGATCGTTTCGATCACCTCGAGGTCGAGATCGGTCGCCTTGACGGCAAGCTTGGCGTTGTCGCCACGGATCAGCACGTTGGCAAGAATCGGGATCGTGTTGCGTCGCTCGACGACCCGATGAACGTGGCCGAGGCATTTCAGGAGCGCCGATCGCTCGACGGTAACTTTCATATCGGACCCCTCGGCCGCGTCACCGTGACCCGGCGCGGCACGCGCCAAGCTGCTCTCGGCGCGGGTCAGTCGGGCGCCGGGGGCAAGAAAGTGGCGCGGCCGGGCGGATTCGGCAAGGTGCTTTGGCGCGCCGTGGATAAGTTTATGGCTCCTGCAACAGGCGCTTCAACAGCTCGATCTCCTCCGCGAGCGTCGCGTCGTTGCTGGCGAGCGTCTCGATCTTGCGCACTGCGTGCAGCACGGTGGTGTGGTCGCGTCCGCCGAAGCGCCGGCCGATTTCCGGCAGCGAGCGAAGCGTCAGGGCCTTGGCAAGATACATCGCGATCTGGCGCGGCCGCACCACGTTGGCGGTGCGTCGCGACGACAGGAGATCGGCGCGGCTGACATTATACTGCCGCGCCACGATGCGCTGGATGTCCTCGATCTTGACGCGCTTGGGGTCCTGCGGCCGCACCAAGTCGCGCACGGCGCGCTCCGCCATCTCGACCGTGACCGGATGGCCGGTGAGCTTGTTGTGGGCCAGCAGCCGGTTGAGCGCCCCGTCGAGGTCGCGGCCGTTATGGGTCACCGTCTTGGCGATGAACGCCAGCACCGGCGCGGGCACGTCGAAGCCGACGTGATGCTGCCGCGCCGCGGCCACCCGCGACTTGAGGATCTCCAGCCGCAACTCTTCCTCGTGCGAGCCCATCTCGACCACGAGGCCGCCGGCGAGCCGCGAACGCACGCGCTCGTCGAGGGTTTCAAGATCCGAGGGCGGCCGGTCGGCGGCGATCACCACTTGGCGGCCGGCGTCGATCAGCGCATTGAGCGTGTGGCAGAACTCGGCCTGGGTCGACTTGCCCTGGAGGAATTGCAGGTCGTCGATGACCAGCACGTCGATGCCGCGCAGGGCTTCCTTGAACGCGATCGCGGTCTGCGTCTTCAGCGCCGAGACGAACCCGTACATGAATTTCTCGACGGTGAGATAAAGCACCCTGCGGCCACCGTGGGCGTGGCTGTGGCCCGCCCAGGCGATCGCCTGCAGCAGATGCGTCTTGCCGAGCCCCACGCCGGAGTGGACATAGAGCGGGTTGAACATCACCGGCTCGCCGGAGCGGGCGCTCGCCACCTGCTTGGCCGCGGCGTGCGCCAGGGTGTTGGATCGCCCGACCAGGAAAGCATCGAAGGTCAGGCGCGGATCGAGGGGCGAGCCGCCGAGCGTGTCGCTGGCGGTGGGAGCGGGCGCGTGCATGGTCCGCGCCTCGCTGCGTTCGCCGGCCGCGCCCGGCGTACCCCGGTCGGGCTCGCCGGCGCGTTCGGGCTTGGGGCGCGTGTTGGTGCGGATGACGGCGGAGCGCACGGCGAGCTCGATGCGGCGCAAGGTCGGCTGTTCGGCCTTCCAGCAGGCGAGCACCCGCTCGATATAATGCGCCTGGATCCAGCTCTTGAGAAAACGCGTCGGCACCGACAGGCGCACGACGTCCCCCTCGATGGCGTCGAGATCCATTCTGGCGAACCAGCTCGAATAGACGTCGTCGCCGACCTCCACGCGCAGGCGCTGCTTTGCGCGACCCCAGTGCTCTTTATCCGAACTGTTGATTTGCATGGCTGGTCTGGGCTCGTGGGTCGGAGGCAGCGTCGGGAAAGGTCGTCGGGAATAGTCCGTGCTGGCCGGTTCGGAGGGCTTCAGCATCATTTGCTCCGGTGATCTTCGAGCGACTTCGAAGAGCGAGTGAACGAGGCCCGCGGGCGCGGGACGTGGCGTTTGGCGCTGCGCTGAAAAACGTCGCGGCCGTCAGGCGCCTGGCGGCGCACGCTCGTTCAGCCTGTCGCCGGCGATCGGGCCGCCGCAGGCCACGCCTCTCAGTGTCGATCCCGGGAGACTCTCCGGCCTGCGTTTTATCTTTCTTTGTTCTACCGGCAGGTCGGATATTACCGCGGTCGGCCATGCCGACCTTTGCCACGTCGTCATCGTCTTTGCCCCCTGCATCATCGCCGCCGCCGCGGCGATGTCTCTTGCTTGCCTTCCACGTCTTGCGTTTTGTGGAACTACACCGGACGCCACTCAAGAAACATCGACGCCGGGTACTTCAGCTCAACTCGGCACCGCAAACGCTTGCTCCCTGATCGAGAGTCTTGGCCTATTCAAAAGTTCAGGCCTGTTGCGGGCGCAATCCGCCGTTTCTCATCCAGGATGAGCCCGATTACGCGAACTTTGGTTGAAACGCCCGGAATTCCGGAGTGCCGAAACGATACATACGGGTCTTGGCGCCGGCAAACAGTTTTAATCGCGCAATGGCCGGGCCCGCGAACGACCGATGACACTCCGATGACGGATTTGTAAAACGTCGGCGCGCAAGGGTTTGAAGAGTCGGACGGAATCTCCAACGGCCAGGACAGCCGCGCGCCGCGCGCGGCATCCTCTGTTCGCCGATCGTTTTGGC
>DASZJC010000153.1:0-2546 GCA_035948495.1 Xanthobacteraceae bacterium
AGCGCCTGGGGCGGTTGGGAAAACCTCGGCGGAGTGCTGGTTGGTCAACCGAGCCCGGTGTCGTGGGGTCCGAACCGTCTCGACATCTTCGTGCAAGGAACCGACAACGCGATGTACCACAAATGGTGGAACGGCGGCGCCTGGGGCGGCTTTGAGAACCTCGGCGGAAGTCTTGTCAGCGTGCCGGCTCCGGTCTGCTGGGGACCCAATCGTCTTGACGTCTTCGTGCTGGGGACCGATCGCGCCATGTATCACAAATGGTGGAACGGCAGCGCCTGGGGCGGGTTCGAGAACCTCGGAGGCACTCTCACGTCGGTACCATGCCCGGTCAGTTGGGCCGCCAACCGTCTCGACGTGTTCGGGAAGGGCCTCGACGACGCGCTCTACCACCGCTGGTGGGACGGGACCCAATGGGGAGGTTGGGAAAACCTGGGCGGAATCATCGCTGCAGCGGGCCAGGCCCAGGTCGCGTAGCTTACGCACGGCCGGTCGGTCGGTCGGCGACCGACCGGCCGCCGCCCGAAACGGCCTCACCCCACCTGCGCCCTCTCCACCGAGGCGCGGATCACCGGGATCTCGTGGTCGGCGAGCGGGCGCATCCATGTCTTGCGCTTGAGCGCGGCGGCGACGTAGGGCGCAAGCTCCTGCGTCTTCTTCGCCTCGCGCGCCGCGACGTCCGCCTTGAACGCCGGCATCACCTCGCGCGCGAACAGCTCGAGCGATTCGCAGATGTGCTCATGGCGATTGCGGCCGGCCTGCTGCAGGAAAATGACCTGGTCGATGCCGGCCTCCTGAAAGCCCTTGAGGTGCGCGCGCATGTCGTCCGGCGTGCCGATGCCGCCCTGGCCGAAGGTGTGCTGCTCGGCCGCCGCCGCGATCAGCCGGTCGGTCCGGTCGCCGCGCCTGGCGATGAAGTCCGACCACAGGGTGGTGCGGCCCGGCACGGTGTCCCGGGCGACCAGCGCCTGGATCGCATAGCCGAAGAATTCGAAGCCTTCCTGGCCGCGCCGGATCGCCTCGGCGCGGTCGCGATGCACCGAGAAGGCCGACACCATTGCGACGTTGGCGTTGACGCTGTGGCCGACCGGCACGCATTGATCCGACTTGATGATGCCGTAGTAGATCGAGCTCCAGGTGCGCGCCTCTTCCGGATCGAGGAACGAGAACGCGAGCGCGCCGACCCCGAGGCTTGCCGCGATCTTGATGGTCTCGCGGTTGGTGCACGCCATCCACATGGGCGGATGCGGCTTCTGCACCGGCTTCGGCAGCACGTTGCGGCACGGCATCGAGAACGCCTTGCCCTCGTAGCCGGGATAGGGCTCGAGCACCATCATGTTGGCGATCTGCTCGGCGGCCTCGATCGCCATGGCGCGCTTTTCCTTGGCGGGGATGCGGAAGCCGCCGAGCTCCATGCGCGTCGCCCCTTCGCCGATGCCGAAGTCGAGCCTGCCGTCGGAGAGGATGTCGAGGGTGGCAAGCCCCTCCGCGGTACGCGCCGGGTGATTGTAATTCGGGATCACCTGGCGGATGCCGTGGGCGAGGCGGATGCGGCTGGTGAGCGCCGCGGCGCTCGCCAGGAACACCTCGGGCGCCGAGGAGTGGGAATATTCGTCGAGGAAATGGTGCTCGACTTGCCACGCGTAGTCGTAGCCGAGCCGGTCGGCGAGCACCATTTGCGCGAGCGCGTCCTTGAACAGGCGGTGCTCGTCGCCGGGACTCCACGGCTTCGGCAGCTGCAGCTCGTAGAACACGCCGAAGCGCATGGGCTTCGCCCTCCAATAGCGGAGGCGCACTATAGCGTGTCAGCGATTTGCTGCGTCAATCACCGTCATCCTGAGGGCCGGCCCGGGGTCCCCGCGGCGCTCGCGCCGCGGGGTGCCCCGTCAGGCCGGCGTCTCGAAGGATGATCGGCCGGGGCCGTCGCCCTTCGAGACGGCCGCTACGCGGCCTCCTCAGGGTGACGGTTCGTTGTCCAGTGCCGTCGTGTCAAAACTCTTCCGGGCAGGGGTCGACCAGCATCCACAGCTCGCTGCCGTTGGTGACGTGCTTCATCTGGCTGGTCAGCCCGCCGTGGCGGGCGATCCAATCTTTGACCGACCGGGGATAATATTCCATCAGCTCCTGGGTCCCCGAGTAGCTGGTGATCTTGACCCCGGCGGTCCAGCGCTGGTCGAAATAGGCGAGGTGGAAACCGAGGCTCGCGCGCGGCGTCACGCACACCTTGCCGGGCGGCATGATCCCGAGCAGCAGGGTGCAGGCGGAATTGCAGATGCCGTCGATGATCACGCGCTCGCCCTTGTCGCGCAGGTGCGCGTACTTCGCTTCGTACTGCTTGATGTCGCCGCCGTGGTCGCGGGTGATGCGGTAGTCCGCCATGGCCGGACCGGCGCAGCCGAGGATGAGCGCGAGGGCGAGCCCGCGCCGCAGCCATGCCGATTCGCCGATCCGTCCCGTCCCCGACATCCCTGCTCCCACCAGCAGCGGCGCTCGAGTTGCCCCAACGCCCGGGAGAAAATGGGGGGATTGTGGTAAAAGGAAGGTTACCG
>DASZJC010000154.1:0-4225 GCA_035948495.1 Xanthobacteraceae bacterium
CGATGAGAACGCGGCGCTGCGCAAGCAGCTGGAAGCGAGCCGCGCCCCGGCGCCGGGCGAAACGGCCCCGCCGGCTGCAAGCGTGCCGAACCCGCCGGCGGCACCCAAGCAGAGCGAACGCGAGCTCACCTTGCCGAGCGATGCCGACGTGAACCGGATGATGTCGTTCCTCGAAAAGATGTGGCGCCGTCTGCTCGACATGGCCCAGCGGACGCAGCGGGACTTCGATCAAGATCACCCGAACTTGCACAAGAACGGGATCTGACGCGGCTCGTGCCGCGAACCCGAGCCAGCCTCACGTCGTGAAACACCGCCATGGCGATCCGCCTCGATGCCGTGCACAGCGCCGCGCCGCAGGTCGTCGCCACCGCCAATCTCACGGTCGACACCGCCGGCCAAGGTCTCGTCGAGATCACCCGCGAGGTGGCCCATTTCCTCGCCAAGGTCGACGCCGGCGACGGGGTGTTGTTTGCCTACCTGCGCCACACGTCCGCGTCGCTGGTGATTCAGGAGAACGCCGATCCGGACGTGCGCGCCGACCTGACGACGGCGCTGCGCCGGCTGGCGCCCGAGGATGCCGGCTGGGTGCATGAGGTCGAGGGCCCCGACGACATGCCGGCCCACGTCAAGGCCATGCTCACCGGCGTTTCGCTGCACGTGCCGGTGATCGGCGGCGCGCTCGCGCTCGGCACCTGGCAGGGGATCTATCTGGTCGAGCACCGCGCGCGGGCGCACGAGCGGAAAGTGGTCCTGCAGTTCGTCGGAAGTCGGAAGAAGGCGAGTAGCGAGTAGTTTGTAGGGTGGGCAAAGGCCGCACAGCGGCCGTGCCCACGAGATCGACATCAGAGGTCAGAGATTAGAGGCCCGATTTTTGTCATTCCGAAGCCCGCGTGGGCACGCGGCTTCGCCGCTTTGCCCACCCTACTCGCTATTCGCCATTCGCTCATTTCTGGCGAACCAGAACAGGAAGATCACGAATACGACGATCGATCCCTGCACCGCCATGTAGAAGCCGAGCGGCAGGCCGATGATCGGCACGATGATCTTGTTGAGCCTGAGGATGAAAAGGTTGACGGCCAGGAAGTAGAACACCCATCCGGCGAGCATCACCAGCACCAGGTTCTTGAGGCCGCTTCGCCGGAACCGCGCCCTCAGGTCCGGAATGGCCGGCCAAGTGTATTCGTTCGAATCGAACATCGCCCGCGCCCTCTTTTTCGAGCCGATCCGCCGCTCAATACTCACGCGCCTCGCTGCGTTGCTTCCGACACCTGCAGTTGAAGTGTCGATCCACGTCGTTAACAATGGGTTAACGATAGGTTACGGTTCGCCTCGGCGTGCGCCGTGGCGCGCGGCAGTGGTGAAAAGCCCGGGTGGAAAGATTGAGCGAAACGACGCCCTATCGCCTGGTGATCGCCGACGATCACCCGCTGTTCCGCGGCGCCTTGCGCGAGGCGGTCGCGGGCCGTTTCGCCGGCGCCGATGTCGCCGAGGCCGGCACGTTCGAGGACGTGGTGGCGCAGCTCGAGCGCGGCGGCGACGTCGATCTGGTGCTGCTCGATCTCGCCATGCCGGGCGTGCGCGGCTTTTCCGGGCTGATGTTTCTGCGCGCCCAGTACCCGAGCGTGCCGGTGGTCGTCGTCTCCGCCAACGACGATCCGGCGGTCATTCGCCGCTGCATGGATTTCGGTGCGTCCGGCTTCGTTCCCAAGACGCTCGGCGTCGAGATGATGCGGGCCGCGCTCGCCCGCGTGCTCGAAGGCGGCGTGTGGACGCCGCCGGACGTCGACCTCTCGGGCAAGCCCGACGCCGCCACCGCCGAGTTGATCGGCCGGCTCGCGACGCTGACGCCGCAGCAGGTGCGCGTGCTGATGATGCTGTCCGAAGGCCTGCTCAACAAGCAGATCGCCTACGGGCTCGGCGTGTCCGAGGCGACCGTCAAAGCCCACGTCTCCGCGATCCTGCAGAAGCTCGGGGTCGAAAGTCGCACCCAGGCGGTGATCGCGGCGGCGAAGATCGAGGCCGACAGCTGGCCGCACGTCGCGGTGGGTAGCGAATAGCGAGTAGCGAATAGCGAATAGCGAATAGCGAATAGCGAATAGCGAATAGCGAATATTCCCTGCCGGCTTCTATTCGCTATTCGCTACTCCCTATTCGCTCATGTTCATTCCGCCGCCACCCGCTGCACCCGCCACTGGGCGAGTAGCGCCCGCAGCGCCGCCGGCTTCACCGGTTTATTGAGCACCTGGATGTCGCGCGCGCGGGCGTCCTCGCGCACGCGCGGACCGCGGTCGGCGGTGATCAGGATCGCCGGCAGGTCGGCGCCGAGTTGCCAGCGCAGTTGCACGATGGCGTCGATGCCGTTGCCGTCTTCGAGATGGTAATCCACCAACAGGCCGTTCGGCCGCGCCTTGGCCTGGGCGACCGCCGCCCGGGCGGCGCGCAGATCGGCGGCGGCGAGCACGCGGCAGCCCCACCCGCCCAGCAGGGTCTCCATGCCGTCGAGGATCTTCGCCTCGTTGTCGATGCACAACACCGTCATGTCGGCGAGCTGGCCGGGATCGACCCGGGCGGCCGGGCGCGAGGGAATGCTGCCCGGCAGCGCCGGCGCCTGCGGCACCTCCACGGAAAAGCGCGAGCCGCGCCCGATCGTCGATTGCACCTCGACCTTGTGGTCGAGCACGCGGGCGATCCGCTCGACGATGGAAAGGCCGAGCCCGAGCCCGCGCGCGACCTTGGCGGCGTGCTCGAGCCGCTGGAACTCGCGGAAGATGGTGCGCCGCTTCGACTGCGGGATGCCGACGCCGGTGTCGTGGACGTCGATGCGTAGCCGGGCGCCGCGCCGCCGGCAACCGACCAGCACGTGTCCGCTCGGCGTATATTTGACCGCGTTCGACACCAGGTTCTGCAACAGTCGCCGCAACAGCCGCCGGTCCGAGCGCACGGTGAGCGAGCACGGCACGAAGGTGAGCGCGAGACCGTTCTCGCGGGCGAGCGGAGCAAACTCGACCTCGAGTTGGCGCAGCAGGTCGTCGATGCGGAACGTCGCGATCTCCGGCTTCATGGCGCCGGCGTCGAGGCGGGAGATGTCGAGCAGCGCGCCGAGGATCTCCTCGACCGCCTCGAGCGAGGCGTCGATGTTGCCGACCAGTCCGGCGTCGTCGCGGCCGCCCTGGCGCTCGACCAGGCTGGTCACGTAGAGCCGCGCGGCATTGAGCGGCTGCAAAATGTCGTGGCTGGCGGCAGCGAGAAAGCGGGTCTTGGAAATATTTGCATCGTCCGCCTCGGCCTTGGCGCGCGCCAGCGCGGCGTTGAGCCGGGTCAATTCCTCGGTGCGCTCGCGCACGCGCCGTTCGAGCGTTTCGTTGGCGCGCTCCAGCGCTTCCGCCGCCGCGACGCTCGGCGTGATGTCGGTGAGGGTCGCGACGATGCCCCCGTCGGGCATCCGGTTGGTGCGCACCTCGACGACGAGCCCGCGCTCGAGGAACCGCTCGAGGATCGGCTCGGCGCCGGACACATAGCGGGTGATGCGGTCGCGCACCAAGTCCTCGATGCGGCCCGGGCCGAGCGCGCCCTGCTCGGCGTTGAACTGCAGGATGCCGTCGAGCCCGATGCCGACGCGCACCAGCTCGGGCGGCAGGTTGAGGATTTCGCCGAAATGCCGGTTCCAGCAGATCAGCCGCAGGTCCTTGTCGAACACGGCGATGCCCTGGCGCACGTGATCGAGCGCGGATTGCATGACTTCGCGGTTGTACTGGATCGCGGTGTTGGCGTCGTCGAGCAGCTTGAGCGCCGCCTTGGTCGACATGGTGCGCTTGCGCAGCAGCAGCGAGAGCACCAGCCGCGAGGACGCGGCGCCGATCGCCGAGGCGAGCAGGTGCTCGGCATAGCGCAGCAGGTGGAAGTCGGCTTCGTGCGCCGGCTCGAGGCTCAGCCGCCGGGCCGCCGCGAAGCTCGCGAGCGCGCTGCGGCTGCGCTCTTCGCCGAGGTAGCGCGCGACCGTATCGGTGACCTCTCCGACCGTCACCGAGGAGCGGCGTTGGAGAAAGCTCGGCGCGATCGGCGCCAGCTCGGGCGGAAAGAACAGGTTGGCCTGCAGCCGCTCGATCGACGCGGGCGCGCGATGCAGCGAGAACGCCACGTAGGCGATCACGTTGAGGACGAGGCTCCAGGCGATGCCGTGCGCGAGCGGGTCGAGATGAAGCCCGAGCAGGGCCTGCGGCCGCAG
>DASZJC010000155.1:0-3075 GCA_035948495.1 Xanthobacteraceae bacterium
CTCGAGCGTCGAATCCGGCTCGACGGCTGGGTGACGCTGGTACTGGCGCGCCGGTGAACCGCCCGGAATCGAGCGGAATGCGGGCGGTCCGATTGCGCCTTGGGCGCTCATCCGCGGTCGTTTGCGCGGCCCGCACGTCAACTGGGAAATCTGACAGCATGGACGTGATTGCCGCCCCGCCTGGGTATCCATAAAGTTGCCGCGCATGTTCGAGGCACGCTTCCAGACCTTCGACGACCGGACCGAGCCTGCGGCCACCGCGGGTCGCATCGAGGCCCTGCGGGCGGAGCTCCGGCGCCGGGGCCTCGACGGCTTCATCGTGCCGCGCGCCGATCGGCATCAGAACGAATACGGGCCGCCCTGCGAGGAGCGTCTCGCCTGGCTCACCGGCTTTTCCGGCTCGGCCGGCGTCGCCGTGGTGCTGGCGGACAGCGCGGTGCTGTTCGTCGACGGGCGCTACACGCTCCAGGCGCGCGAGCAGGTCGACCCGGCGGTGTTTGCGATCGAGCATCTGATCGACCGGCCGCCCCACGCGTGGCTCGAAGCGAACGTCTCCCCCGGCACCAAGCTCGGCTACGACCCGTGGCTGCATACCGTCGATGCTGCGGAAAAACTCGCCAAGGCCTGCGCAGCCGCCGACGCGACCCTCGTGCCGGTTGACGGCAACCCGGTCGACGCCGTCTGGTCTGATCGCCCGGCCGCGCCGCTCGGGCCGGTGGTGCTGCACGACGTGCGCTTTGCCGGCGAGGAGGCGGCCGCGAAGCTTGGGCGGGTCGCCGCGGAGGTCGCCAAGGCGCGCGCCGATGCGCTCGTGGTCTCGGACCCGCACGCGGTCGCCTGGGCGTTCAACATCCGCGGCAGCGACGTGGCGCACACCCCCCTGCCCCTCGCCTTTGCGCTGGTGCCGAAGGAAGGTCGCCCGGCGATCTATGTCGACGGCCGCAAGCTGGCGAACGCGGTGCGCCACCGGCTCGAGGAAGTGGCCGACGTGCGCGAGCCGGCGACGTTGGAAACGGACCTCGCCGCGCTCGGCACAGCCGGCCGCACGGTGCGCCTCGACCAGGCCACGGCGGCCGATGCGCTTGCCCGCATGGTGACCGGCGCCGGCGGCAAGATTTCGCGCGGCGCCGATCCGATCGCGCTGATGAAGGCGGTCAAGAACGCCGTCGAGATCGATGGCGCGCGGGCCGCGCATCGCCGCGACGGCGCCGCGGTGATGCGGTTCCTCGCTTGGTTCGACCGCGAGGCGCCGCGCGGCAGCCTGACGGAAATCGATACGGTGGCGGCGCTCGAAAGCTTTCGCCGCGACACCGGGTTGCTCAAGGACGTGTCGTTCCCGACCATCGCCGGCTCGGGCCCCAACGGCGCCATCGTGCACTACCGCGTCACCCGGACGTCGAATCGGCGGATCAATCCGGGCGAGCTGTTCCTGGTCGACTCCGGGGGCCAGTACGAAGACGGCACCACCGACATCACCCGCACCGTCGCGGTCGGCGCGCCGAGCACGGAGATGCGCGAGCGCTTCACCCGCGTGCTCAAGGGCCATATCGCGATCGCGCGCGCGCGCTTTCCCGACGGCACCACGGGTGCGCAGCTCGATACCCTGGCGCGGCAATATCTGTGGGCGGTGGGGCTCGACTTCGACCACGGCACCGGCCACGGGGTCGGCAGCTACCTGTCGGTGCACGAGGGGCCGGCGCGCATCTCCAAGCTCGGCACCGCCCCGCTCAGACGCGGCATGATCCTGTCGAACGAGCCCGGCTACTACCGCACCGGCGCCTACGGCATCCGCATCGAGAATTTGCTGCTGGTCGTCGCCGCCCCCCCGGTCGCCGGCGCCGAGAAGGACCTCAATGCCTTCGAGACCCTGACCCTGGCGCCGATCGACCGGCGGCTGGTCGAGCCTGCGCTGCTGACAAATGACGAGGGACGCTGGCTTGACGACTACCACGCCCGCGTCGCTGCCGCCTTGGGGCCGCTCGTCGATGCCGACACGCGCGCGTGGCTCGCGGTCGCGACGCGGCCGCTCGAAAACTAGGTGGCAGAGGCCCGCGTGAGCAGTTTTCCCTTGCCCGACCAAGCGCGCGCCGCATCGGAAGCCCGCGCCAGTCCCCGGCGCGTGCTCGTCGTTCTCGTCGCCATGACGGCGATCGGGCCGATGGCGCTCAACATCCTCACCCCGGCCGTGCCGGGCTTGGTAAAGACATTCGGGACCGATGCCGCAGCCGTGCAGCTCACGCTGTCGCTTTATCTGTTCGGGCTCGCCGCCTCGCAACTCGTGATGGGGCCGCTCTCGGACAGGCTCGGCCGGCGGCCGGTGGTGCTCGCCGGATTGACCGTCGCGGCGGTCTCGAGCGTCGCTGCGCTCGCGGCGACGAGCATCGAGGCGCTGATCGTGGCGCGGATCATCCAGGCGATCGGCGCCTCGACCGGCGTCGTGGTCGGCCGCGCCATCATCCGCGACCTCTACGACCGCGACCGCGCCGCCGCGATGATCGGCTGGGTCACCACGGCGACGGTGGTGGCGCCGATGGTGGCGCCGATGGTCGGCGGATTTCTCGATACCGCGCTCGGCTGGCAGGCGATATTCGCGTTCGTCGGCCTCGTGAGCGCGGCGACCTTGATCGGCGCGGTTCTCGCGCTGCCGGAGACGCAAGCCGCGACGATGAGCGGCGGGCTCGTGCGTTTCCTCAGCGAGGCGCGCCTGCTGGTCGCGACGCGACAGTTCTGCGGCTATGCCCTGTGCGTCGCCGCCAACTCGGCGATGTTCTTCGTTTACATCGGGGGCGCCCCGTACGTCGTCGTGACCATCATGGGCCGGAGCTCGGCCGTCTACGGCGTCTGGTTCGCGGTGGCATCGTTCGGCTATATGACCGGAAATTTCATCGCCGCCCGGCGCTCGGCCGTCCTGGGCGTCGACCGCATGATCTGGTGGGGCACGCTGGTTGCGCTTTTGGCGGCCGTGGTCGAGTGCGTGCTCGTCGTCGCCATGCCGGGCGGCGGCCCGGCGATCATTTTCGTGCCGCAGATTCTCATCTCCATCGGCAGCGGATTTTTGATGCCCAATGCGCTGGC
>DASZJC010000156.1:0-2466 GCA_035948495.1 Xanthobacteraceae bacterium
GCGCGGCCGAATAGCCGAAGCCGACGCAGCTCAGCGTCGCCATCAGGCGGTCCCGCCGAGCGCCGTCGTCCATTCGTGCGCGACCGACGGATCGGCCTCGGCCGTACGGTGCTGCGCGGCCAGTGCGGCAAGCCGCTGCGGCGCCAGGCGGCCGAGCGCCCAGATCGCCGCGCCCCGCACCAGCGGCGCCGCATCGGCGACGAGCCGTTCGGCTTCGTCCGCCAGCGCCGCATCGGCAGAGTTGCCGATCGCGATCAGCACGTTGCGCACGAACCGGTCGCGGCCCGTGCGCTTGATCGTCGATTTGGCGAACAGCGCGCGGAACTGCCGGTCGTCGAGCCGCGCGAGGTCGGCGAGATGCGGGGCCGAGAGCGCCGCGCGGGCGGCAAGCTTCGCCTCGCGGCCTTGCCGCGCGAACTTGTTCCACGGGCAGACCGCGAGGCAGTCGTCGCATCCGTAGATGCGGTTGCCCATGCGCGGACGCAGCGCGTGCGGGATCGGACCCTTGTGCTCGATCGTCAGATAAGAAATGCAGCGCCGGGCATCGAGCCGGTAGGGCGCAGGAAACGCGTCGGTCGGGCAGACGTCGAGGCAGGCGCGGCAGGTGCCGCAATAATCCCGTTCGGGTTCGTCCGCCGCAAGCTCCAGCGTGGTGAAGATCGCGCCGAGGAAGAGCCACGAGCCGAGCTCGCGCGAGACCAGATTGGTGTGCTTGCCCTGCCAGCCGAGGCCGGCGGCGCCCGCGAGCGGCTTCTCCATCACGGCCGCGGTGTCGACGAATACTTTGACGTCGCCGCCGGCCCGATCGACGAGCGCGCGCGCCACCGCCTTGAGGCGCGGCTTGATCACGTCGTGGTAGTCGTCGCCGCGGGCATAGACCGAGATGGCGCCGCGCCGGCGCGCGGCGAGGATCGCGAGCGGATCCTCGTCGGGCCCGTAATTGAGTCCCAGCATGATGATCGAGCGCACCTGTGGCCACAGCACGCGCGGGTCGCCGCGCCGCTCGGCGTTGGTTTCCATCCAGGTCATGTCGCCGTGCGCGCCGGCGGCGAGAAAGTCCGCCAGGTGGCGCTGGGCATCGCCCAGCGCGTCGGGCCGCACGATCCCGGCGACGTCGAAGCCGTGCGCGCGGGCAATGGCGAAAATGGCGGCGGGATCGTTCAGAAATCCAGATCCGCGTAGCTCGCCGACGGCGGCATGCCCGGCAGGGTGTCCGCCAGGATCGTCCGGAACGACGGTCGCGATTTCACGCGCGCGTACCAACTTTTCGCGCCCTCGTCTTCGTTCCACGGCACGTCGCCGAGGTAGTCGGCGACGGAGAGATGGGCGGCCGCCGCCATATCGGCGTAACTCAACCGCTCGCCGGCAAGCCACGTCCGCGTCCGCATCAGCCAGCCGATGTAGGCGAGATGGTAACGGATGTTGCTGCGCGCCGCACGGATCGCCTGGGTGTCGGGCGGGCCGCCGCCCTGATTGACCGACATATGGCGCTTGTAGATTTTTTCCACAACGAGCAGGTTGCTCACCTCCTCGAAGAACTTGACATTGAACCACCCGGTGAGCCGCCGCACCTCGACGCGCGTGCCGGGCTCCGTCGGCAGCAGCCGGCGTCCGTCGAGTTCCGCCCCGCGCATTTCATCGAGGTATTCGGCGATGACGTCGGCGCCCGGCACTGCCGGATGGCCTTCCTCGACCAGGACCGGCGTGGTGCCGGCCGGATTGAGCAGCAGGAAGGCTTCGCGCCGCTCCCACACCCGTTCTTCGACCAGCCGCACCGCCACGCCGTACTCGCCCAGCGTCAGCCGCACGAAGCGCGAATGCGGGCAGAACGGATGGTGGAACAGCAGCGCCGTGACCGCGCCGGGCAGGGCGGTCGGCTCCGGCTGGGAGAGGATCGGTTGCTCGGTCACGACTCACCCTATAGGAAAGCCGGGCGAATCGGGCAACCCGTCGCGCCCGCGAAGTTCCCAGCGTCCCCCGGAGAGCCACCTTCATGCTGCTCGATATTGTCAAAGCGATGGTCCTCGGCGTCGTCGAGGGCCTGACCGAGTTCATTCCGGTGTCGTCGACCGGCCATCTTCTGCTGGTCGAGCATTTCTTCGGCTTCGGCGACGAGACCTTCGGCAAGAGCTTCGCGATCCTGATCCAGTTCGGCGCGATCCTGGCGCTGCTGTCGATCTATTTCCTGCGGCTGTGGAACGTCGCGCTTGCCTTGCCGCGCGATCCGCGGGCGCGGCGCTTCGTGCTCGGGGTGCTGGTCGCGTTCCTGCCCGCGATGGTGATCGGGGCGCTCGCGTACGGCTTCATCAAGAGCGTGCTGTTCAACCCGTGGATCGTCTGCACCATGTTCATCGTCGGCGGCTTCGTGCTGCTGTGGGTCGACCGGCTCGTCCTCAAGCCGCGCTACCACGATGCCATGCAGTTCCCGTTGCTGGCCTGTCTCGGCATCGGCTTTTGCCAATGCCT
>DASZJC010000157.1:0-1990 GCA_035948495.1 Xanthobacteraceae bacterium
GAGACCGGCGCCACCGTCGGGGTCGAGATCGCCGCCGGCGCGGCGCGGCTCGCCTACGTGCCGGGCGCCGCCGCCATGACGCCGGCGTTGCGCGCGCGGCTTAAGCGCGCGGACGCGGTGCTGTTCGACGGCACCCTCTTCACCGACGACGAGATGATCCGCTCCGGCACCGGTCCCAAGGCCGGCCGCCGCATGGGCCATATGCCGATCGACGGCGCCGACGGCTCGCTTGCGGCGCTCGACGGGCTATCGGGGCGGCGCATCTATATCCACATCAACAACACCAACCCGATCCACGTCGCCGGTTCTCCCGAGCGCCGCAAGGTCGAGGCCGCCGGCTGGGAGATCGCCGCCGACGGCATGGAGATCGCGCTGTGAAGCCACTTGCCCCGGACGCGGTGCAGCACGAAGTGGTGCACCGCTGATCCGGGGTCCATAGCCTGATAAATTGGGGTTCCTGGGTCCCGGGTCAGCACCGCGGCACTGCGTGCTGCGGTGCGCCCGGGAAAAGTTGCGAGCGTGGCATGAAGCTGATGACGCCGGACAAACTCGAAGCGGCGCTGCGCGACATCGGCGCGCGGCGCTATCACCGCCTGCACCCGTTCCACGGCCTGCTGCACGGCGGCAAGTGCAGCAAGGGCCAAGTGCAGGCGTGGGCGCTCAATCGCTACTATTACCAGGCGGTGATCCCGCTCAAGGACGCGAGCCTGATCGGCCGCTGCGAGGATCCGGCCTTGCGCCGCGAATGGCGCAGCCGTCTCGTCGATCACGACGGCGCCGGCGAGGGCGAGGGCGGCATCGAACGGTGGCTGCGCCTGACCGATGGACTGGGGCTCGACCGCGCGTACGTGGTGTCGACCCGCGGCCTGTTGCCCGGCACCCGCTTTGCCGCCGACGCCTATGTGCGCTTCGTGCGCGAGCGCTCGCTGCTCGAAGCGGTCGCCTCCTCGCTCACCGAATTGTTTTCGCCGGCGATCATCGGCGAGCGCGTCGCCGGCATGCTCGCGAACTACGATTTCGTCACGCGCGCGACGCTCGCCTATTTCGACAAGCGGCCGCCCCAGGCCAAGCGCGACTCCGACTTCGCGCTCGACTACGTGCGCCGCCACGCGACCACGCCCGAGACTCAAGCCGCCGTGCTCGCCGCGCTCGAGTTCAAGTGCGGCGTGCTTTGGGCGATGCTCGATGCGCTGTACCATGCCTACGTGGCTCCCGGGCACGTGCCGCCCGGAGCCTTCGTGCCGGAGGATCAGGCGCCGTGAGCGAAACGGAACAGACCCGCGCCGTTGCGCAAGACGCATGCCCGCGGCTGCCGCGCGGCGTGCGCCTCGTGCACAACGAGGCGCACGGCGGCTTCGTGCTGCTGGCGCCGGAGCGGGTGTTCAAGGCCGATGCGATCGCCGCCGAAATCCTCAAGCGCTGCACCGGCGAAGCGACGGTGGCGGCGATCGTCGACGACCTCGCGACGACCTTCACGGCGCCGCGCGAGCGCATCCTCGCCGACGTGACCAAGCTGCTCGGCTCGCTCGCCGACAAGCGGCTGCTGGAGTTGTGACGTGCTCGCGCCCGCCGCCGATCCGCCGAAGCCGCTCGGTCTCCTCGCCGAGCTGACCCACCGCTGCCCGCTCGGCTGCCCCTATTGCTCGAACCCGCTCAAGCTCGACCCGCGCGTCGACGAACTCGACGCCGCGGCCTGGGCGCGGGTGTTTCGCGAGGCGGCGGCGCTCGGCGTGCTGCAGGTGCATCTTTCCGGCGGCGAGCCGGCGGCGCGGCGCGACCTCGTCGAGATCACCGCGGCGGCGCGCCAGGCCGGCCTCTACGCCAACCTGATCACGTCGGCGGTCGGGCTCACGGAAAAAACGCTTGCCGCGCTCGCCGACGCCGGCCTCGACCACGTGCAGATTTCGATCCAGGACAGCGAGGAGGCCTCGGCCGACCGCATCGCCGGGTACGAGGGCGCGTTTGCGAAAAAGCGCGCGCTCGCCGCGCA
>DASZJC010000158.1:0-2119 GCA_035948495.1 Xanthobacteraceae bacterium
CCAGCCGAAGCCGAGATCGCCGATCAGCGCGTGCAGCCGCGCGAGCCGGCGGCGGTTTTCCTCCTGGTCGTCCTCGCCGAACTCGACGAGCAGCACCGCGTCGGGCTCCCCGCGCACGAACTGTCCCAACGTCGGGCGGAACATGGCGATGTCGGACGCGAGCGCGATCATGGTGCGGTCGATGAGTTCGACCGCGATCGGCCCGAGCTTGACGATGTGCTGGGCGGCTTCCATCGCTTCGTAGAAGCGCGCGAAGTGACAGGCGCCGACCGCGCGCCGGCCGAGCAGCGGCCACAGCTTGATCTCGATCCTGGTCGAGAACGCGAGCGTGCCCTCGGAGCCGACCAGAATGTGCGCGAGGTTGTGGCCGAGGTTGTGCGAGGCGCGCGCCGGCACCAGCGCATCGAGGTTGTAGCCGCCGACGCGGCGCTGCACCTTGGGAAAGCGCGCCTCGACCTCGTCCGCTTCGCGCCGGCCGAGCGCCAGCAGATCGGCGGCGAGCGGGCGCAGCGGCGAATCCGCCGGCACGTCGCGCAAATCCGGCGCCACCGGCCCGAACCGCGCCGCGGTTCCGTCGGCGAGCACCGCGTCGATCGCGAACACGTTGTCGCGCATGGTGCCGTAGCGCAGCGAGCGCCCGCCGCAGGAATTGTTGGCCGCCATGCCGCCGATGGTCGCGCGCGAGGCGGTCGACACGTCGACCGGAAACCACAGGCCGCGGGGTTTGAGCATGCGGTTGAGGTCGTCGAGCACGATGCCCGGCTCGACCACGCAGCGCCGCCCCGGCACGTCCAGCTCGAGCACGCGGGTGAGGTGCTTCGAGCAGTCGATGACGAGCGAATTGTTGACGGTCTGCCCCGCTTGCGAGGTGCCGCCGCCGCGCGCCAGCACGGTGACGCCCTCCGCGCGCGCGAGCGCGATGGCGCGCTCGGCGTCGGCCAAAGCGCGCGGCACCACCACGCCGACCGGCATCATCTGATAATGCGACGCGTCGGTCGCGTAGCGGCCGCGGCTGAAGCGGTCGAACAGCACGTCGCCCGCGACGTCGGCCTTCAGCCGCCGCTCCAGCCCCGGCATCGCTTGCGCGGCCATGCGCAGATCCCCTGGCGCCTGCACCACGCTCCGACGTCATCCTGAGGAGCGCCCGAAGGGCGCGTCTCGAAGGATGGAAGCAGGCGCCGCGTTTGTGACCATCCTTCGAGACGGCCGCTGCGCGGCCTCCTCAGGATGACGCTGTTTAGTATATGCTTGACTGCATATCGCATTCGTCCTTGATGGCGACAAGCGCAGCAGCGGACCCAAGGAAACGTCCATGGCGAAGAATTCCTCGCGTACGGCCGGCCGGCATTTCCTGCAGATCCCCGGGCCCACGCCGGTGCCCGACCGCATCCTGCGGGCGATGGACATGCCCACCATCGACCACCGCGGGCCCGAGTTTCAGCGGCTCGGCAAGCGCGTGCTCGACGGGCTCAAGACCATCTTCAAATGCGCCGGGCCGGTGGTGATCTATCCGGCTTCCGGCACCGGTGCCTGGGAGGCGGCGCTCGCCAACGCGCTCTCGCCCGGCGACCGCGTGCTGATGTACGAGACCGGCCATTTCGCCACCTTGTGGAAGGCGATGGCGGTGAAGCTCGGCCTCGCCCCCGAATTCATCGCGTCCGACTGGCGCGCCGGCGCCGATCCCGCGGCGATCGAGGCGCGGCTCAAGGACGACAAGGTGCACGCCATCAAGGCCGTGTGCGTCGTGCACAACGAGACCTCGACCGGCTGCGTCTCGCACATCGACCAGGTGCGAAAAGCGATCGACGCCGCCGGCCACCCGGCGCTGCTGATGGTCGACACCATCTCGTCGCTCGCCTCGATCGACTACCGCCACGACGAATGGGGCGTCGACGTCACCGTCGGCGGCTCGCAGAAGGGCCTGATGCTGCCGCCCGGCCTGTCGTTCAACGCGATCGGCGACAAGGCGCTCGCTGCCGCCAAGGCCGCGAAGCTGCCGAAGTCGTTCTGGTCGTGGGAGGAGATGATCGCCAACAACCGCATCGGCTTCTTCCCCTATACGCCCGCCACCAATCTGCTCTACGCGCTCGCGGAATCGATCGACATGCTGCACGAGGAG
>DASZJC010000159.1:0-2953 GCA_035948495.1 Xanthobacteraceae bacterium
GCGAAGGCGCCGGGCAGCAGCAGCACGCGCGCCCCGACCGTCACCGGCGTGCCGGCGGGGAGCACCTGCGCGATCCCGAACGTCACGAACGCCACCGCCGTGACCGCGCCGACGAGCGCATAAAGTGCGAGAAGATCAAGCACGACCACGGCGCCCCGGCCTCGCTCACCCCTCCCCGGAAAGGGGAAAGGATTGGATTGGCGGGCGGCGGCTCGAAGGCGATGAGAGCGGCGCCGGCCCGCATGAATCACATGGAAACATGAGGGAGATTATTTGTCGATGGATCGCGCCCGCCTCGACGACATGCATGCGCGGGACAACAAGCCGGCGCCGGCTCGAACGTCAATGTCGACGCCAGAAGCCGGCGCGCATCTCGCGCCCCCGCTCTTCGGCGGCGCGCAGTTCGGGTGGCGCGTCGGCGGTTGCGCGGCCGCCGCCGTTGAACAGGACGAGCGCGGACAAGTCCTGATCGCCGACGCGGCACCGGTAAGCTTGCGCGGATGCGGGCTCGCAGACCACCGCGCGGCGGCGGAGAAAACGCCCGAGCAGGCGCGCGACCCGACCGTCGCTCCCCTCGACGCCGAGCAGCCGAACGATCTGCCCCGCAACCTCCAGCGTCGCGGTATCGAGCACCGCGGCCGCGCCGCCGATGGTCCCGGGGCGAGGCACGGCGGCCCGGTCCGCACCAGGCTCGGGCGCGTCCGCGACCTTAAGTCCGGGCGCGCCAAGGCTGGGCGCCGTGCGCACCGGCGATGTCGTCGCAACCGCCTTGCGCGGGGCCGCTTGCGAGACGAACTCGCGCCAGATCGCGGCGGGCAAGCTTCCGCCGGTGACGCCCCGCATCGGCGCGTTGTCGTCGTTGCCCACCCAGACGCCGACCACAAGCTCCGGCGTGAATCCGATGAACCATGCGTCGCGATACTCCTGGGTGGTGCCGGTTTTGCCGGCCGCCGGCCCGGAAATCCGCGCCGCCTTGCCGGTACCCTCGCGCACGACGCCAGCGAGGAGATCGATCATCGCCGCGCGGGCCACCGGATCGCCGGGCGGGGGACGCGCCGTCGCCGCACGCGCGTGCAACACCTGATCTGCGCGCTGGATCGAGCGCACGGAATAGCTCTCGACGCTCTCGACATTTGCCGCGATTGCGGCAAACGCGCGGGTCATCTCGAGCGGGTTCACTTCGGCCGAGCCGAGCGCCAAGCTCGGAACCGCCGGCAAATCGGACTGGATGCCGAGCCTCTTCGCCGTCTCGACGACGCTGCCGATCCCGACGTCCTCGGCGAGCTGCACCGCGACGCTGTTGATCGAGTTGGCAAAGGCGGTGCGCAACGTGACCGGGCCGCGATAGCGGCCGCCGTAGTTCTCCGGCTCCCACTCGCCGATCTGCACCGGGCGATCGATCATGACCGTCTGCGGCGTGTATCCTTTCTCGAGCGCGGCGAGGTACACGAACAGCTTGAATAGCGAGCCGGGCTGTCGCCTGGCCTGCGTCGCGCGGTTGAACTGGCTGTCGTTGTAGTCGCGCCCGCCCACCATGGCGAGAATCGCGCCGTCGGGCGCCATGGCGACGAGCGCCGCCTGGCTGGCGTTCTTGCTCCTGCCGTCGGCAGCGAGCCGCTTGGCGACGACGCTTTCGGCAAGCGCTTGGAGCCTGAGATCGAGGGTGCTGCGAACGCGCCAGTCGCCGGAGGCCGGTCCGAGCAGCGACCGCACTTCGGAATTGACCATGTCCACGAAGTAGCCGGTGCCGGGCGGCGTCTCGGGCGGCACCCGCAGTGCGGCCGGCCGGCGGCGCGCCGCGTCAGCCGCATCGCGCGAGATGGCGCCGGTCGCAACCATCGCGTCGAGCACGAGTTCCGCGCGGGCGCGCGCGCGCTCGAGATTGCGGTGCGGCGCCAACGCCGAGGGAGCACGAACGAGGCCGGCGAGCATTGCGGCCTCCGCGAGCGAGAGCTCCTTGGCAGTCTTGCCGAAATAGCGCTTGGCGGCGGCATCGACCCCGTAGACGCCCGCGCCGAAATAGGCGGTGTTGAGATAACGAACGAAAATCTCTTCCTTGGACAGCTGATGCTCGAGCCACAGCGCCAGCATCGCCTCCTGCACCTTGCGCTTGAGCGTCCGCTCCGGCGACAGGTACGTCATGCGCACGAGCTGCTGGGTAATGGTGCTGCCGCCCTCGCGTGCGCCCCCGGCCGCGAGGTTGTGCAAGGCCGCGCGCACGATGCCGCGGACATCGATGCCGCCGTGCTGGTAAAAGCGCCGGTCCTCGATGGCGACGACGGCGCGGGCGAGGTCCGGCGGCACATCGCCCGCCGACAGCTTTTCGCCCTTGAACACGCCGCGGGTTGCAAACGCCTGATCGTTGTCCGCCTCGACGACCAACGCGCTCGGCGTCACTTCGACGACGAGTCCTCCCGCGAGCGGCAAAGTGGCAAGGCAATAGACGAGGTAACCGGCAGCAAGCACGGGCACGGTTGCCAGCGCAGCAAGCATGGGCTTGACGCGTGGGGATCGGCGGATCGCGAATTGCGCGCCGCGCCGAAGCTGCTCGATTGCGCGGGTCACCAGCGAGCGCGCATCAAGCTCGCGCAATGCTTTCACGAAGCGGGCGCAAATTTCGGACAATTCCCCGGTCGTGGGCAATGCTTGTCGCAAGCGAAGAAGGCGAGGCAGAGCCCAAGCCCAGGCGCGCGCCAGATGGGGCCGCAAGGCCGCGTAGAGTGCGGCCAGCCGCAGCCATCCGGCGGCAACGGCTCGGCCAGCCGACGAGAGCGATGTCTTCCACGCCGCGATCGCGCTGCTCGAGCCGCGGGCGGCTCGCGATCCAGCCGGCGACTGCGCGGAGTTTGTGAATGTGTTCGAACTCACCGGCGCCCCTGGGCCCGAGGGGCGCGGCGATGTTGTTCGCGAGCGTACGCCCCGCAGCTAAACCCAACGCGGCGATGGGATTTTT
>DASZJC010000160.1:0-6567 GCA_035948495.1 Xanthobacteraceae bacterium
CCACGGCGAGGGCCGCATGCCGCGCGGAAATAAGCCTCATGGTGCGCTCCTGTCGGGCGAGCGGCGGCGCCGCTCGGGTGAATGAGGGGATGACGGTTCTGCCGTTTCCTTGGGCGGCGAAGCTGAATTTTTCAGCACGGCCTGCGAACTCCGGCTCTGGCGCGCCGAAAGCCGGGGCAACCGGCGGACCCGACGCCGCCATTTGCCCACCCGGGACCCTAGATGACCGCAGTGCGGCGGTCTGTTGCCGATTTCGTGCCGGCGCGGTGCCGAATTGGCATCACTCGTGCTTGTAGAGCATGATCCCGAAAAAGCCTGCCCCGGACTCGATCCGGGGTGGGTACCGGTTTCCCGCCTGCGCGAAGCCCTCGCACGGCTTGCCATTTGGCTTGATGCTTCGGCGGGCGAAGGCAGGTCGGAAAAGATCGCCGGTTCGCCGTTCAACGCGTGCCGTCGGTGATCCGTCATCGACCGGGGGAACGATGGCGCGCTGCGGGAAGCTTGGTTGCGCGACGCGCGGGCGCCGGTTCCGCCGCGTCCTCCTCGCCTTGACGTTCGTCTTGCTGGCAAGCCCGCTGGCCGCACAGAACCCGCAGGACGCGCACGCGGCGGCCGAACAGGCGATCCGCCGGCTCGACCTGCAGACCGAGCTGCCGCGGGAACCGCAAGCGCCTCGCTTGCGCATCCAGCTGCCGCCCGAAGTCGCCTGGCTCATGGCCGCGGTCGGCGTCGGCCTCCTGCTCTACATGTTCCGCGACATGCTGCCGGTCTGGGGCTTTGCCGCGCGCGGCGCATTGTCGCCCGAGGAGGAGGCCGCCGCCGGCACGGTCGCGAAGCCCCCGGAGATGGTGCTTGCGGCGGCGGACGACCTCGCCCGCCAAGGCCGCTTCGTCGATGCCATGCACGTGCTGCTGCTGCAGGGTCTTGCCGACATCAGGCGGCACCTCGGCGAACAATTCGCCGACTCGCTGACGAGCCGCGAAATCCTGCGCAGCACGAAACTGTCGGATGCCGGCCGGACGCCGTTGCGCGATATCATTACGCGCGTCGAGTGGACCTATTTCGGCAGCCACCCGGCCGAGCGCGCGGACTATGCCGCCTGCCGCGCCAGCTTCGACGCGCTGGCGCACGCCCTGCACGGCAAGGCAGCGACGTGAGCGAGCCGGTCTTTTCCCGCCGATTGCTGATGGGATGGATCGGCGCCGCCGTCGCGACCTTCGCCGTCTCGCTGTATTTCATGGGGCACCCGGGCCAGCCGGGCGGCACGGATGCGGTCGGCCCCAGCACGTTCTCGCGCTCGGCGATCGGACATGCCGGCATCGCCGACACGCTGCAGCGGCTCGGCGTGCCGGTGGTCAAGAGCCGCTACAATTCCGCCGACAAAGTCGGCAAAGACGGTGTCCTCGTGATCGCCGAACCGCGGCCGCGGGCCCTGAGCGAGCCGGCGTTGCGCGCGCTCCTCGATGCGAGGGCGATCATGCTGGTGCTGCCGAAATGGACCGGGCGCGCAAGCGAAACAACGCCGGGCTGGCTCGGGACCGCGGAGGAGCAACCGGTGTCCGAGGCCAAATGGGTGCTCGATCTCGTGGCGCCGCGCGGCGAGGTGGTGCGCGAAAGCTCGATGCCCGCCTGGACGATCAATCTGCTCGGGCGAACTCCCCAACCGGCCGTGCCGGTGCAGCTCATGCGCTCGGACGCCATGCGTCCGATCGTTGCCGCCTCAGCCGGCATGCTGGTCGGCGAACTCAATCGCAACCGTGCCATCTGGGTGCTCGCCGACCCGGATGTGATCGCCAACCACGGCATCGGCGAGGCGGACAATGCGGCGCTCGCTCTCGCGCTGATCAATCGGTTGCGCGGGCGCAACGGCACGGTCGTGTTCGACGAGACCGTGCACGGCTACCTGGCGCAGCCGACGAGCCCGTTGGCGCTGCTGGTGCAGTTCCCGTTCGCCGTGGCGACGATCCAGGTGGCGGCCGCGCTCGGGCTGCTGTTGTGGGCGACGCTGGCCCGCTTCGGGGCGCCGCAAGCGGCGCCGCCGCCGCTGAGCGCGGGGCGCCAAGGCCTGCTGCAGAACGTGGCGCAGCTCATCGCGTTTGCCGGTCATCAGCAGGTGATGGTGCGCCGCTACGTCCAGGAAACCGTGCGCGAGACCGCCCTCCAGTTGCATGCGCCGCGCGGCCTGTCGGGGCCGGCGCTCGCCGCCTGGCTCACACGGGTCGGCGAGGCGCGCGGAGTTTCGGTTGACTGCGCGGCGATCGTCGGCGAGGTCGAGTCGCTGGCCGACCGGCGGCGAAGGGACCTCTCGCCGCTTGTGCGCATCGCGCGCGACATTCATCGGTGGAGACGGGAGATCGTCGATGGACGTTCAAGGCATCCGCGCAGTCATTGAGGCTGTGCGGGCGGAGGTGCGCAAGGCCGTCGTCGGGCAGGACGAGGTCATCGACCTGATGCTCACGAGCCTGCTGGTGGGCGGCCATATCCTGCTCGAGGGGGTCCCGGGCACCGCCAAGACGTTGATCACCCGCGCGTTCGCGGCCGGCCTCGCGCTGCAGTTCGGGCGCATCCAATTCACCCCCGATCTGATGCCCGGCGACGTGCTCGGCACCAACCTGTTCAATTTCCAGACCAACAACTTCATCCTCACGAAGGGGCCGATATTCACCCAGTTGCTGCTCGCCGACGAGATCAACCGTACGCCGCCGAAGACGCAGGCGGCGCTGCTGCAGGCGATGAACGAGCGCGCGGTGACGATCGACGGCAAGGATTACGCGCTCGGCGAGGAGTTCATGGTGGTGGCGACGCAGAACCCGATCGAGCAGCAAGGCACTTATCCGCTGCCGGAAGCGCAGCTCGATCGATTCCTGTTCAAGATCCTCATTCATTATCCCAGCCGCGACGAGGAGCGGGAGATCGTGCGCCGGCACGGCCACCGTTCGGCCATGCCGCGGCTCGATGATTTCGGCCTCAAGGCGATTGCCGATGCCGCCGTGCTCGCGCAGATGCGCGACGCCGTCGCCGCCATAAAGCTCTCCGATACGCTGATCGACTACATCGTCGACGTGATCCGCGCGACGCGCGAGCATTCCTCCCTGGAGGTGGGCGGCTCGACGCGCGCCGCCAACATGCTGGCGTCGAGCGCGCGCGCGTTCGCGGTGCTGCAGGGCCGCGATTTCGTCATTCCGGACGACGTGAAGTTTCTCGCCCTGCCGGTGCTGCGTCACCGGCTGACCATGTCGCCGAGCGCCGAGATCGAGGGCCTCACCAGCGACCGCATCCTGCGCGAAATCCTCGATCAAACCGCGGCGCCGCGATGATCCGGCCGACCGGGCGCGCCGTCGTGATGTTCGCGGCAGGCATTCCGCTTGCGCTCCTGATCGTGATCCTGGAGCCGGGCTGGTGGGGGCTGACGTTCGACTATGGGGCGTTGGCCCTGGTGGTGATCGCGAGCGACGCCTTGCTGGCGTTCTCGCCGCGGCTGTTGGACGTGAAGGTTTCGGTGCCGGACCGGCTCTACATCGGAGAGCCCGGCGAGGTCGGCATCGTGGCCGCCGCCACCAGTTATCAGCGCACGGTACGGTTCGAAATCCTGGCCGAGCAGCGCGGGGAACTCGAAGCCGCGGAGGTTGCCGCCGTCGAACTCGCGCCGGGGCGCGCGGCGCGGGCCGCGCTCAAACTGGTGCCGCTGCGGCGCGGCCGCGTGCATGTCGACCGCATCTGGCTGCGCTGGCGCGGGCCGCTCGGCCTCGTCGAGCATATCCGCCGCGTCGCGGTCGACCGGGCGATCGACGTCCTGCCGAACGTGCGCGGCGTGCAGGGCATCGCGCTGCAATTCTTCGCCCAGGAGGCGATCTACGGAATCAAATCGCAGCAGCAGAAAGGGGACGGCGCCGAGTTCGAGGCGCTGCGCGAATATTCTCCCGGCCTCGACACGCGCTTCATCGACTGGAAGCACTCGGCGCGGCACCGCAAGCTCCTGTGCAAGGAGTTCAGGACCGAGCGCAATCATCATGTCATCGTGGCGTTCGACACCGGGTACCTGATGCTGGAGACCGTCGAGGGCATCACGCGGCTCGACCATGCGATCAACGCCGGGCTGCTGCTCGCCTGGGTGTCGCTGCAAAGCGGCGATCTCGTGGGCACCTATGGGTTCGACGCGTCGGTGCGGCACTATCTCGGCCCGGTCCGCGGGGTCGCCGGGTTCGCGCGCATTCAGCGTGCGACCGGCGAACTCGATTACCACCACCAGGAAACCAACTTCACCTTGGGCCTTGCCGAACTCAACGTCCGGCTCAAGCGACGCGCCCTCGTCATCCTGTTCACCGATTTCGTCGACACGGTCACGGCGGAGCTGATGATCGAGAGCATGCAGCGGGTCGCCAACCGGCACGTGGTCGTGTTCGTCACCCAGCGCGGCTCGGTGCTGCAGCGCGCGGTCGACGCCGTCCCCGAACGCTTCGAGGACGTCGCCCAGGCGGTCATCGCCCATGATTTCCTGCGCGAGCGCAGCATCGTGTTCGAACGGCTGGAGCGGCTCGGGGTCCATTGTCTCGACGTGCCGAGTCGCGGCCTGTCGGTCGCGTTGATCAACCGGTACCTTCTGATCAAGCAGCGTGGTCTGATATGAGCACGCTCCTTGCCTCCGATCCGCCCGTCGCGCCGGCGACGCCTGTCGTGCGGCCCGAGCTGGTGCTCAAGAGCAGCGAGTTCCGCAAGGGGCGGGAGGCGAGCTGGCGCGATCTCGAGGCGCTGGTCGACCGGGTCGAGCGGCGCGGCGCCCGCGCGCTCTCGCTCGACGAGCTGCAACGCCTGCCGATCCTCTATCGTGCCGCCTTGTCGTCGCTCTCGGTCGCGCGCACGATCGCGCTCGACCGCAATCTGCTGCGCTATCTGGAGAATCTCGCGCTGCGCGCCTTTCTGTGCGTCTACGGTCCGCGCGTCGACGCACGAGAGGGCATCAGGAATTTCTTCGCGCGCGATCTGCCGGCGGCAGTACGCGCCGCGCGCTGGCATTTCCTGATCGCGGCGCTATGCGTCCTGGTCGGCGTCGCGGCGGGGTTCCTGCTCGCGGTCCAGGACGAGTCCTGGGTTTCGACGCTGGTCCCCGCGGGGATCGGCGGCGGGCGCGGGCCGTCGAGCACCCGTGCCGACCTGTACGGCAAAGAGATTTTCGCCCCCTGGCCCGGGTTCGCGGCGTCGTTCGGCGTGTTCGCGAACGTGCTGTTCAGCCACAACACCGCCGTCGGCCTGCTGGCGTTCGGCCTCGGCCTCGCGGCCGGCGTACCGAGCCTGATGTTGATGGTCTATCAGGGGCTCACCCTCGGGGCGTTCCTGGCGCTGCACTACAACCGCGATCTGACCGTCGACTTTCTCGGCTGGATATCGATCCACGGCGTCACCGAGCTGACCGCCATCGTGCTGTTCGCGGCGGCAGGCCTGGTCATCGCCGAGAAGCTGCTGTTTCCCGGACGCTATTCCCGCATCGAAAGCCTCGCCATGCACGGGCGCCTGGCCGGCAATATCGCGGTCGGCGCCGTCCTCATGCTGTTCGTCGCGGCGTTGCTGGAGGGTGGATGCCGGCAGCTCGTTCAAAGCACGCCGGGACGCTTTGCGGTCGGGCTCGCCACCGGGATTCTTTGGCTCGCGTATTTCGGCTACGCCGGGAGGAAAAGCGATGACGCTCGCGCATGAGCGCGCCACCGAGTTCCTCGAGGGCACGCGGCGACAACAGCGCACGATCGTGACGCCGGAAGGCGTGCCGGTGACGATCGAGCTTGCCGATCACGGCGAGCGGCTCACCGCCTTCGCCATCGACGTCTGCATCTGGATGCTGCTGACCCTGCTTGTCTACCTGCCGCTCTTCTTCGTGGTGGTTCGCCGCGACGCCGCGTTACTCGCAATGTCGGTGGTGCTGTTCGTCGGCTTCGTGGTGCGGAACCTGTATTTCATCCATTTCGAACTCGCTTGGCGCGGGGCGACTCCGGGAAAGCGCTTCGTCGGCTTGCGTGTGATCGACCGGCGCGGCGGCCCGCTGCTGCCGTCGGCGGTCATCGCCCGCAACCTGACGCGCGAGGTCGAGGCCTTCATCCCGCTCGGGATTCTGCTGTCGTGGAGCGGCGCGAAGCCCGATTGGGAGCACCTGTTCATTGCCGTCTGGCTGCTGTTCTTCGCCGCGCTGCCGTTCGTCAACCGCGATCGCATGCGCGGCGGCGACCTCATCGGTGGAACCATGGTGATCGCGTTGCCGCGGCGCGTGTTGTCGAGCGACCTGGTGGAACGGGATGCGCAATACGTTTTCACGGAGCAGCAGCTGCGCGCCTACGGCGCGTTCGAGTTGCAGGTCCTCGAAGAGTTGCTGCGCCACCCGACGTCGCTCGAAACGGCCCGCCTCCTCACCGATGTGCGCGACAAAATCTGTCACAAGATCGGCTGGACCGCGCCGTTGCCGCCGCAGGACACGGAACTTTTCCTGCGCGAGTTCTACACCGCCCAGCGCGCGTTTCTCGAACGCGAACAGCTGTTCGGCAAGCCGCGCGCGGACAAGTACGGCGGCGCTCAGCCTGGAGC
>DASZJC010000161.1:0-8280 GCA_035948495.1 Xanthobacteraceae bacterium
GCCGGAGCGCATGCGGCGCGCAGCCATTGATTGCGCCCGTGCCGGCCGGTACCAACCCGCCATGGCAAACACCCGGTTTTGCGCCTGACGCCGTTGCATGAGCGATCTGTCTGAACTGGGCACGACGAGCCCCGAGTTGAACGACGCAGCCGGCTTGTTCCGCGCCGGCCGCCTGCGCGAGGCCGAGCGGGCCTGCCGGCGCATTCTGACCGCGCAGCCGAAACATGCGCGCGCGCTGCATCTTCTTGGCCTGATCGCCGACCGGGCCGGCCGCAAGAACGACGCGATCGGACTGCTGCGGCGTGCCGCCGTATGCGCGCCGGACGATGCCGCCATCCAGCACGGTTTGGGCGATCTGCTGCTGAGCAGCGGCAGCGCCGAAGACGCGGTCGCCGCCTGCGAGCGTGCGCATGCGCTCGATCCCGGCTCGCCGTACATCCTGGCAAGCCTCGGCCATGCCTGGCTGCGCGGCAACGACCTGGCCAAGGCGGAGAACGCCTATCGCCGGGCGCTCGCCCACAAACCGGATTATGCCGGCGCGCACAACAACCTCGGCAATGTCCTCTCGCAGCAGGGCCGGCGCGGCGAGGCGGAAACCTGCTATCGGCGCGCGATCGCGCTCGACCCGGGCAGCGCCGGATTGCGCCTCAACCTCGCGCGCTTGCTCGGCGAGGACGATCGGCTCGATGAGGCCGATGCGGTGCTGACCCAGGCTTTGCAGCATGCGCCGGGCGATGCCGAACTGCAGCGCGCTCGCGCCCGCATCGCAGCCAAGCGCCACGGTGGCGACGCGAGCCGGACGGCGCAGACGCCTGACGCAACTTCCGCCCCCGCCGCGCCCGCTTCGGCGGATGAGGGAGCGCAGGTGAAGGCTTTGTTCGCGCGCGCCCATGCCGAGCAGGCGCAGGGCCGGCTCAAGGAGGCCGAGGCGACGTGCCGCGCGCTCATCGCGCTCGACGAGCGGCATGCCGGCGCCTGGCACCTCCTCGGCATCGTCGCCTTGCGCGCCGGCGATCCGGTGGCGGCGCTCGCCCACATCGAGCGCGCGGCGGCCCTGGCGCCGGAAAAAGCCGACGTCCGCAACAGCCGCGGCTTCGCGCTGCGCGCGCTCGGCCGGGACAAGGAAGCCGAAGCGGCGTTCCGAGAAGCGATCGCCCTCGATCCGAACTTCATCGAGGCCCATTATCAGCTCGGCAATCTCTTGCGCGAAGCCAAGCGCAATGCCGACGCGGAGGCGAGCTACCGCCGGGTGCTCGCACTCAATCCCGATCATCCCCAGGCGCACAACAACCTCGGCGCGGCGCTCGGCGAATTGCGGCGCTTCGAGGAAGCCGCCGGGCACTTTCGCCGCGCCGCCGAGCTTCGGCCCGGCTACGCCGAGGCCCATTCCAACCTGGGCCACGCGCTGCGCGCCACCGGCCATCCGGAAGAAGCCGAGGCCGCCTGCCGGCGGGCGATCGCGCTCGCCCCGCGCCTCGCCGTGGCGCACCTCAACCTCGGCCTTGCGCTCCAGGACATGGGCCGCATCGACGAGGCGCTCGCGAGCTTTCGGCGGGCGAGCGCGCTCGATCCCGGCTACCCGATGGCCATCGCGTGCGAGGGCATGCTGCACCTCCTGCGCGGCGACTTCGCCGCCGGGTGGGAGAAATACGAGGCGCGCTGGAAGATCGGCGACCTGCCGCCGCGCGACTTTCCCCGGCCGCAATGGCGCGGCGAGCCGCTTGAGGGCAAGACCATCCTGCTGCACGCCGAGCAGGGCTTCGGCGACACCATCCAATTCCTGCGCTACCTGCCGCTGGTCGCCGCCCGCGGCGGCAAGCGGGTGCTCGAGATCCAGAAGCCGCTCGTTCCGCTGGTCACGCCGGACGCCGGCCTGACGATCATCGCGCGCGGCGATCCGCTGCCCGACTTCGACCTGCACTGCCCGCTGCTCTCGCTGCCGCTCGCGTTCGCGACGACGCTGCAAGACATCCCGGCCGCAACACCGTATATCGCGGCCGCGCCCGAGCGCATCGCCCACTGGCGCGCGCGCATCGGCAGCGAGCCCGGGCTCAAGGTCGGCATCGCGTGGGCGGGCAGTCCGGTGCATCGCAACGACCGCAACCGCTCGATCCCGATCGAGCGCCTCAAGCCGCTGTTCGAGCTGGCCGGCGCGCGGTTCTTTTCCCTGCAGGTGGGAGCGCGTGCTACCGACCTCGCCGCGATCGAGCCCGCGCCGGTCATGGATCTCTCTGGCGAACTCACCGATTTCGGCGAGACCGCCGCGGCCATTGCCAATCTCGACCTGGTGATCGCCGCCGACACGGCGCTGGTGCACCTCGCGGGCGCGCTCAACAAGCCGGTGTGGACGATGGTGCCGTTCTCGCCCGACTGGCGCTGGCTGCTCGGGCGCACGGACAGCCCCTGGTATCCCTCCATGCGCCTGTTCCGCCAGACGCGGCCGGGCGATTGGGACGGCGCCGTCGCGGCGGTGCGCCAGGCGCTCGCCCACCGCCTCGCCGGCGGGCCGAAGCTGCCCGATCGCGCCCGGCGCGCGGAATACGTCGCGTTGGTCACCGCGGCGAACGAGCACCACCAAGCCAAGCGCCACGTCGAATGCGAGGCGGCGCTGCGTCAGGCGCTCGCCATCGATCCGGCGAACGGCAGCGCCTTGCACGTGCTCGCGCTCACCCGGCACGCGCTCGACGACAAGGCCGAAGCGGTCGAGCTGATGCAAAAGGCGGCGGCGCTCGAGCCGTCCTCCGCCAATTTTCTGCGCGACCTCGGCATCATGCTGCACAGCGTCCGGCGTTTCGATGCGGCGCTCGAGGCCGCAGGTCGCGCGGTCGCGATCAATCCCGACGACGCGACGACCCATAACGCCATGGGCGCGACGCTGGCGGAGCTGGGCCGGCCGGCTGAGGCGATCGCCGCGTTTCGCCGCGCGCTCGACCTCAAGCCCGATTATCACGAATGCTGGGCGAACATCGCCCACTCCCAGCAGGCGCTGCTGCAGCTCGACGAAGCCGCCGACAGCTACCGCCGCGCGCTCGGCATCCGGCACGACTATCCGGAAGGCCAGGTGAGCACCGCCATGCTGGCGCTGCTGCGCGGCGACTACGCCAACGGGTTCACCCAGTTCGAGTGGCGCTGGCGGCTGAAAATCATGACGCCGCGCGACTTCACGCAGCCGGCCTGGCAGGGCGAGCCGCTCAACGGCAAGACCATCCTCCTGCACGCCGAGCAGGGGCTCGGCGACACGGTGCAGTGCCTGCGCTTCGTGCCGGAGGTCGCGGCGCGCGGCGGCAAGCTTCTGCTCGAGCTGCCGCCGGCGCTCACCCAGCTTGCGACGAGCCTGCAAGGCGGCGGGGAGATCGTTCCGCTCGGCCGCACCTTGCCGCATTTCGACGTGCACTGTGCCTTCATGAGCCTGCCGCGCGTGCTCGGCGTCACCCTCGACAATCTCAAGGACCGCCCGGTGCCCTATCTGCGCCCCGACCCGGCCGCGGTCGAACGCTGGGCGCGGCGCCTCGCCGGGACCGGCGCGGGACTCCGGGTGGGGATCGCGTGGGCGGGCAACCCCAAGCACGCGGCCGACAGCCGGCGCTCGATCGCGGCCGAGCGGCTTGCCGATCTGACGCGCGTGCCGGGCGTGCGCGTCTATTCGCTGCAAGTGGGCGAGCGCGCCCAGGATCTGGCACTGCTGCCGGCAGGCTGCGTGCTCGATCTTTCGCCCGAGCTCACGAATTTCGCCGAGACCGCGGCCGCGCTCGCCAACCTCGACCTCGTCATAACTGTCGACACGGGCCTGGCGCACCTTGCCGGCGCCGCCGGCCGCCCGTGCTGGGTGATGCTGCCGTTCTCGCCCGACTGGCGCTGGCTCACCGAGCGCACCGACAGCCCGTGGTATCCGAGCCTGCGCCTGTTCCGCCAGATGAGCCCGGGCGCCTGGGACGACGTGATCGCGCGCGTCGGCGGCGCGCTGTCCGAACTTGCGGCGGCGCGCCGGCCGAGCGGCCCGCCGCTCGACGCCGGCAAGCTTTTCGCCCAGGCATTGGCCCGGCGCGAAGCCAAGCGCAGCGGCGAGGCCGAGACGGTCGCCCGCCGCATCCTGGCATCGCAACCCGACCACCGGCCGACGCTCAACCTGCTTGGCGTCCTGCGCGAGGAGGCGGGCGACCGGAAGGAGGCCGCCGATCTGTTCGCGCGGCTCACCGAGCTTGCGCCTGACGATGCCGAAGCCCACTACAATCTCGCGGTCGTGCTGGCTGCGCTCGAGCGCTACGACGAGGCGATCGCGCGCTATCAACGCGCCATCGCGCTCAAGCCAGGCCACGCGAGGGCGTCCAGCAACCTCGGCAGCACGTTGCGCGTGCGCGGGCGGTTGGACGAAGCCGAGGCGGCGTGCCGCCGCGCCCTCGAGATCGACCCGAACCTGGCGTCGGCGCACATCAATCTCGGCACCGTGTTCACCAGCCAGGACCGCCTCGAGGAAGCGGTGCGAAGCTTCCGCCGCGCGACCGAGCTCAAGCCGGACATGGCCGAGGCCTTTTTGAACCTCGGCCTCGCCCTGCACAACCAGGGTCGGTTCGCGGAGGCACTGACGCAATACCGCCGCGCCATCGGCGTGCGCCTCGATTATGCCGACGCCCATATGGCGGAGGCGTTCGCGCTCCTGACTTTGGGGCGCGATTTCCCCGCGGCGCTCACCAAGCTCGAATGGCGCTGGCGGCTTGCCGACCGGAAGCCGCGCGGCTTCGCCCAACCTTTGTGGCTCGGCGAGCCGCTCGCGGGAAAGACCGTTCTGCTCCACGCCGAGCAGGGCTTCGGCGACAGCCTGATGCTGCTGCGCTACGCGCCCATGGTCGCGGCGCGCGGCGGACGCGTCGTCATCGAGGTGCCGAGGGCGCTCGTGCGGCTCGCGAAGACTCTGGCCGGCGGACCGTTCCCGGTGATCGCCGAAGGCGCGGCGCTCCCGGCCTTCGACCTGCACTGCCCGTTCATGAGCCTGCCGCTCGCGCTCGCAACGACACCCGACACGATCCCGGCGCAAGTCCCGTATTTCTCCGCCGCGCCCGAGGACGTACGCCGCTGGAAAGAGCGGCTCGGGGACGCGCCGGGCCTGAAGGTCGGCATCGCCTGGGCCGGCAACCCGCATCACAAGAACGACCGCAACCGCTCGCTTGCGCTCGACCGGTTCGCGGCCCTGTTCGACGTGCCGGGCGTGCGCTGGTTTTCGCTCCAGGTCGGCGCGCGCGCCGGCGACCTCGCGGCGCTGCCGCCCGGCCGCGTGAACGATCTTTCGCCGCAGCTCACGGACTTCGCCGAAACGGCCGCCGCCGTCGCAAACCTCGACCTGGTGATCAGTGCGGACACGGCGCCGGCACATCTTGCCGGCGCGCTCGGCAAGCCGGTCTGGATGCTGCTGCCGTTCAGCCCGGACTGGCGCTGGTTCACGCACCGCGCCGACAGCCCGTGGTATCCCACCGCGCGGCTGTTTCGCCAGAGCGCGCCGGGCAACTGGGAAAGTGCGATCGAACCGGTGCGCGCGGCGTTGCGCGAGCGCCTCGCCGCCGCCCTACCCGCACCGGCGGCGTCCCCGGCCGCCGCGCCGCCGACCCTCGACCGGCGCTACTTCGCCGCCGTGGAACTCATCGAGGCGGGGCGCGACGCCGAGGCCACCGCGACGCTCAAATCCATCCTCGACGAAGATCCGCGCCACGCCCCGGCGCTCCGCCGCATGGCCTGGATGTGCCACAAGGCGGGCGATAACGCCGAGGCCGCCCGCATGCTCGCGCGCTCGCTCGAGCGCGAGCCGGACAACCCCGAGGCGCACTACAATCTCGGTCTCGTGCTGGCGACGCTCGGCCGCAACAAGGAGGCCGAGGCGAGCTACCGGCGCGGCCTTGCGCTCAAGCCCAATTCGGTCGACGGGCAGAACAATCTCGGTGTCCTGCTGGAGTCGGTCGGCCGCTACGACGAGGCGGAGGCGAGCTACCGAAGCGCGATCGCCATCGCGCCGAGGATGCCGCATCTGCACAACAACCTCGGCGTCCTGCTCAAGGAATCCGGACGGCTCGCGGAATCGCTTGCCGTGCACCGGCATACCGTTGCGCTCGATCCGCGCTTGCCGGCGGGGCGCAGCAACCTGCTTTACACGTTGAACTACGACGAGACGGTCTCGCCGCAGGCGCTCTACGCCGAGCACGTCGCCTGGGGCAACAGCGAAGGATCCCGCTTCCCCACCGCCGGCAGCCGCTTCGCCAATGCGGCGGATCCGGCGCGGCGCCTGCGCATCGGCTACGTGTCGGGCGACTTCCGCCATCACTCGGTCGCGTTCTTCTTCGCCCCGCTGCTCGATGCGCATGATCGCACCGTGGTCGAGGTTTTCCTTTACACGAACGATCCCCGCGTCGACGCGACGACCGCGCGGCTCAAGGCGCGCGCCGACCACTGGGTGCCTATTCATCAGCTCTCCGACGAACTGGCGGCCGCACGCATCCGTGAGGACGCGATCGACCTCCTGGTCGACCTCTCGGGCCATACCTCGCACAACCGCATGATGCTGTTCGCGCGCAAGCCGGCGCCGATCGCGGTCAGCTGGCTCGGCTATCCCAACACGACCGGGTTGCCGGCGATCGACTATCGCCTCACCGATAAGGTGGCCGATCCGCCCGGCGACGCCGACAAGCTGCACAGCGAGCGCCTGGCGCGCCTCGCGCCCGGCTTCCTGTGCTACCAGGCGCCCGCGGACGCGGGACCGGTCGCGCCGTTGCCCGCGCTCACCGCCGGGCACGTGACCTTCGGCTCGTTCAACAACGTCGCCAAGCTCTCGCCATCGACCATTGCGCTGTGGGCGCGCCTGCTGAGCGAAGTGCCGGACGCGCGCCTGCTGCTCAAGGCCTCGCAATTCAAGGACCGCGGAACGCGCGAGCGCATCGCCGCCGCCTTCGCGGCCGCCGGGATCGGCGGCGATCGCCTGATCGTGCTGCCGCCGCAAGCGGCAACGGCGGAACATCTCGCCGCCTATGCGCGCGTCGACGTCGCCCTCGATCCCCTGCCCTACAACGGTACGGCCACCACCTGCGAGGCGCTGTGGATGGGCGTGCCGGTCGTCACGCTGCGCGGCGAACGCCATGCCGCCCGCGTCGGCGCCAGCATCCTGAGCGCGGTCGGGCTCGACCATTTGATCGCGCAAACACCGGACGCGTACGTGGCGACTGCCGCCGGGCTGGCGCGCGACCGCGACGGCCTTGCGGCGCTGCGCGCGAATCTTCGCGAGCGCATGCGCGCCTCACCGCTCACCGACGGCGCCGGGTTCGCCCGCGCGGTCGAGGGGGCCTACCGCACCATGTGGCGCGACTGGTGCGCCACGCATGGAGGTCGGCCGCCTGGGCCCGGCGAGGCGGTGCGGCCGGCCGGCGCCATGGCGCTCGACGCCGCCGAGGCGACGGCGCAACGGCTGTTCGACGCAAACTCGCTGGACGAAGCCGAAACCATGCTCCGCCGCCTGCTCGATCGCGCGCCGCAGCGGGCCATGGCCTGGTTCCTGCTGGGCCGGGTGCGGCACGCGCGCGGCGATCGCGACGCGGCAATCGACTTCCTGCGCAAGGCGATCGCCTTCGATCCCAAGCTTGCGCCCCCGCACAACGACCTCGGCATCATGCTTCAGGCGCAGGGGCGGCTGGAGGAGGCCGAGGCCTGCTACCGGCGCGCGATCGAGAGCAACGACCGCTTTGCCGAAGCGATGAGCAACCTCGGTGCCGTACTGGCGGCGCGCGGGCGCATCGACGACGCGACCGCCTGGTACGGCCACGCCATCGCGGCCGATGCGCAACTCGCGCCCGCCCACAATAATTTGGGCGCGGCGCTGGCGCGGCTCGACCGCTTCGACGAAGCCGAGGTCGTCCACCGCCGCGCGATCGCGCTCAAGCCCGACTTCGTCGACGCCCACTACAACCTCGGGGTCGCCCTGCAGGACCAGGGCAGGTTCGACGAGGCGATCGCGAGCTACGACAAGGCGGTCGCGCTCAAGCCCGACCTGGTCGATGCCCGCTGGAACCGCGCCTACGTGATGCTCACGCTCGGCCGCTATGCCGACGGCTGGCGCGAGCACGAGTGGCGCTGGCGGCGCAAGGAGCAGCCGCCGCGCAGCTATCCGCAGCCGCTGTGGCGCGGCGAGCCGCTCGACGGCCGCACCATCCTGCTGCACGCCGAGCAGGGCATGGGCGACACCGTGCAGTTCATGCGCTACGTGCCGCTCGTCGCCGCGCGCGGCGGCCGCGTGGTGCTGCAGGTGCC
>DASZJC010000162.1:0-4204 GCA_035948495.1 Xanthobacteraceae bacterium
CTCGATCGGCTCGTCCTGCCGGGCGGCGCCACCCTGTTTCGCGAGGGCGAGGACGCCGATGCGCTCTACGTCGTGCTGGCGGGGTGTCTGGGCGTAACGATCCGCACCGGCAGGGGCGACGCCGTCCTCGTCGCGCGCGTCCATGCCGGCGAAACGATCGGCGAGATGGCGCTGCTCGACGGAGGCGTGCGCTCGGCGACGGCAATTGCGCTGCGCGACACCGAGCTGCTGCGTCTGGGAAAAGCCGAGTTTGAACGGCTCGCCGGGCGGCATCCGCGTTCGATGCTCGCGCTGGTGTCGCTGCTCGCCCGGCGATTGCGCGAGACCACCCACCACACCGGCGACGCCGCGCCGATCAGAACCGTCGCGCTCGTTCCGACGGATCATGCCGCGGATCATCGGGTGCTCGCCGACGCGCTCGTCGATCGCCTCGCCTGCAGCGGCCGGCGGGTCGCGCGGCTCGACGGCGAAACGCCGGCGTTGAGCGCCGAACGGCTCAATGCGGTGGAGAGCGCGAGCGATCTCGTCCTTTATTGCGGCGAGGCCGGCGACACCGGCTGGACCCGGCTGTGCCTGCGCCAGGCCGACCGTGTGATGCTGGTCGCTGCGGCCCATTCGCCCTTCACCTTGCCGGCATGGCTCGCCGGCACGCCCAGGGATTGGCGCCGGCCGCTCGATCTCGTGGTGCTGCACGATGGACGCGCGGATGTGGCGTCGGTTGCGCAGGACGCGCGCCGGCAGCTGCCGTTCGATCTCGTTTGCCACGTGCGGCGCGGCAACGGCGAGGACGTCGGCCGCATCGCCCGGATTCTCACCGGCAAGTCCGTCGGGCTCGTGTTGAGCGCTGGCGGCGCGCGCGGCTTTGCTCATCTCGGGATCGTGCGCGCGTTGCGCGAAGCCCATGTTCCGATCGACCTGATCGGCGGTTGCAGCATGGGAGCGATCGTCGGCGCCTGCGTCGCGCGCGAATGGGACGATGTCGAGATCAGAGAGCGGCTGCGCCGCGCCTTCGTCGAATCGAACCCGGTCAACGACTACACGCTGCCGTTCTTTGCGCTGGCCAAAGGCGAGAAAGTGGCCCGGCGGCTGGACGAGCACTTCGGCGGCATCCGCATCGAGGAGCTGTGGCGGCCGTTTTTCTGCGTCTCGGCCAACCTGACGGCGGGCGTCCTTGCGGTCCATCGCGCCGGATCGTTGACCCCGGCATTGCGCGCGAGCGTCGCCATCCCCGGCCTGCTGCCGCCGGTCATGATGGCCGGCGACGCCCATGTCGACGGCGGAACGATGAATTATCTGCCGGTCGACGTGATGAAGCCGATGTGCGGCAGCGTCATTGCCGTGGACGCGGCGAGCGATCCGGTGCTCACTCCGCTCGGAGAAGGCGAGCGCAGGCCGTCGATCTGGCAGTTCCTGCGGCAGCGCCGGAAGATCCCGCCGATCGTCGACCTGCTGGTCCGCGCCGCCACGATCGGCACCGAAGCGCTCGCGAAGGCGTCGCGCGATCAGGCGGACGTGCTGTTCAGGCCGCCGCTCGAGAGCGTGGACCTGCTCGACTGGCGCGCGTGCGACCGCGCGATCGAGGCGGGATATCGCCACGCGATCGAGACGCTCGAGCGTTTGGACAAGTCGACGCTGGGCGCGCCATGATTCGCCGCCTGCGCATGGCCTCGGGCCTGGTGCTGTTCGCCTATGTGGCGACGCACCTCGTCAACCACAGCCTCGGCATCGTGTCGCTCGGCGCCATGGAGGCGATGCTCGGATGGGTGCGTCCGGTATGGACGAGCGTCCCGGGGACCCTCGCGATCTACGGAGCGTTCCTCGTTCACGTGGCGCTCGCGTTCTTCGCTTTGTGGGAGCGCCGCCTGCTCCACCTGCGGCCGCTCGAAGCGCTGCAATACGTGCTCGGCTTCAGCATCCCGGTGCTCGCCGCGGCCCACGTCACCGGCACGCGCGTCAACGACGGCTTCCTGGGCGGCGACGGCAGCCATTACATGACGGTGCTGACCGCGCTGTGGTACGGCGAACCGGCGAACGGCGTCGTGCAGATCGTCCTTCTGTTCGTCGCCTGGACCCACGTCTGCATCGGGCTGTGGTTTTGGTTGCGCCTGCGTCCCTGGTACGCGACCGCCCGGCCGCTGCTCTCCGCCGCGGCGGTTCTCCTGCCCGTTCTCGCCTTCCTGGGATTCGTCGCCGCCGAGCGCGAGCTGGGCGCCATGCTGGCGCAGGACCCCGGTCTCCTCGCCCGCACGCTTGCCTCGCGAGCGCGCCCGGAAAACCGGATGGCGCTCGTCGCCGTCGCTTGGGCCGTTCGCATCGCGTGCTTTGCGGCGATCGCCGGCGTGCTCGTCGCGCGCGTCGCTCGCCGCCGCTGGCAGCGCCGCCACGGCGTCTCGCGCGTCACTTATCCGGGCGGTCGATGGATCGACATCGCGCAGGGGTTCACCGTGCTGGAGGCGAGCCAGATGCTCGGCGTGCCGCACACCTCGATCTGCGGCGGCAAGGGCCGGTGTTCGACCTGTCGCATCGGCGTGCGGGGCGACGCCGCGGCGTTGCCGCCGCCCTCCGCGGAAGAGCAGCGGGTGCTGCGGCGGATCGGCGCGCCCGCCAACGTGCGCTTGGCCTGTCAGCTGCGTCCGCGCGGACCGATCGGCGTCGTGCCGCTGACGACCTCGCCGCAGGCCGGCCGCCAGCATTTTCGCCGGCCCGCCTATGCCGACGGCAGCGAGCGCGAAATCGTCGTCCTGTTTGCTGATTTGCGCGATTTCACGCGCCTCGCCGAATCCCGGCTTCCCTATGACGTCGTGTTCATTCTCAACCGCTACTGCCAGGACATGGGTCAGGCGATCGAAGCCGCCGGCGGCCACGTCGACAAGTTCATCGGCGACGGCGTGCTCGCGCTGTTCGGGCTCGAGGCAGCGCCGGCGCAGGCGGCCGCGCAGGCATTGCAGGCCGCGCGCACGATGTTCGCGCGGCTTGACGAGCTCAACGCCGCGCTCGCCGGCGACCTCGCGGCGCCGCTGCGCATGGGGATCGGCATCCATGTCGGTCCGGCGGTGGTGGGGGAGATCGGCTACGGCCGCAGCCGGTCGCTGACCGCCGTGGGCGACACCGTCAACATCGCAAGCCGCTTGCAAACGTTGGCCAAGAGCCATGGTTGCGAGCTGGTCGTGTCCGAGGACGTGTTGCGCAGCGCCGGCCTCGATCTGCCCGACGCGCCCCGGCACGAAACGGAAATCCGCGGACGCGCCGCACCGATCGCCATCCGCACGTTGGCCCGGGTCGATGAGCTGGCCGCGACCGTGCCGACGCCGGCTCCGCAGCGGGCGGCTGCGGCGACCGGCTGGGCCCATCTTCTGTCCGCGCGGCCGGCGTCATGAGCGCGCCGAAGTCCATCAACCTCGCGCTGCAAGGCGGCGGCACCCACGGCGCCTTTGCCTGGGGCGTGCTCGACCGTCTGCTCGCAGACGAACGCATCGCGATCGACGGCATCAGCGCGACCAGCGCCGGCGCGATGAACGCGGCGGTGCTGGCCTATGGATGGGAGGTCGGCGGCCGCGATGGCGCCCGCGCGGCGCTCGCCGCGTTCTGGGAACGCATCGGCGACGCCGGCACGTTCGCGCTGCTGCAGCCGACCTGGTTCGATCGGCTGATGCAGGACGGCTCGCTGCGGTTCTCGCCCGCCTTCCTGCTTGTCGATCTCATGACCCGGGCGTTCTCGCCCTATGAGCTCAACCCGCTCAACATCAACCCGCTGCGCGACGCGCTCGCCGCGAGCGTCGACTTCGAGGTGCTGCGGACGGGCGAGTGCCCGATCAAGCTGTTCATTTGCGCGACCAACGTGCGCACCGGGAAGATCAAGATTTTCGAGCGGCGGGAAATGTGCGTCGACCGGGTGATGGCCTCGGCGTGCCTGCCCCTCTTGTTCCAGGCGGTGGAGGTCGACGGCGAGCACTATTGGGACGGCGGGTACATGGGAAACCCGGCGATGTTTCCCCTGATCTACAACTGCGGCAGCCGCGATGTCGTCCTCGTCCGCGTCAATCCGGTGCAGCGGGAGGAATTGCCGCGGACTGCGGCCGGCATCCTCGACCGCATGAACGAGATCACGTTCAACTCTTCGCTCATGCGGGAGATGCGGGCGGTCAGCTTTGTTACCGAGCTGATCGACGCCGGCAAGGTCAACGGCAACGCCTTGGGCCGCGTG
>DASZJC010000163.1:0-9759 GCA_035948495.1 Xanthobacteraceae bacterium
TGCCCGGCCAACCAGCCCTCGACGCCGCTCGGCCGGCTCGATGCCATGGCCCAGCGGCTCAACGTCATGCTGCAGGCCCTCGACACCGTGCGCCCGGCGCTCGCCGACTTCTACGCTTCGCTCACCGACGAGCAGAAGGCGCGCTTCAGGGCGATGGGCGGGCAGCCGGGTGGAACGGCCGCCGGCGCGGGCGCGACGGAGAAGAATGCGTCCCGCCTGTGCGGCGGTCAGGCGCCGGGCGCCCTAAGCGATCAGGCGATCGGCCGCATCGAGCGGGAGGTCCGCCCGAACGATCGGCAGAAGACGGACCTCGACGCATTGCGCGACGCGTCAGCCAAGGCCGCCGAGGACCTGCGCGGGGCCTGCCCGACCCAGACGCCGATCACGCCGGTGGCGCGGCTCGACGCCATGAGCCGGCACGTCAAAGCCATGCTGGACGCGATCGACACCGTGCGCCCGGCGCTCGCCAAGTTCTACGATTCGCTCAGCGACGAGCAGAAGGCGCACTTCAACATCATGGGCCCGCGCCAAGCCAGTAACCAGTGACCGGTCAACAGTGACCAGTGATCGGACAGACGCCGATCACTGGTCCGGCTGTGCTGATCACTGATAACTGCTCTACTCGTATTCGCCTTCGATGTCCTTGCCCGTATAGTCCTTCATCTGGGCCACGGCTATCAGCGTGATCACCGCGCACACCAGAATGTATGCCGCGATCGCATAGGCCGACTGATACTGGATGTAGAGCCAGGTTGCGATCAGCGGCGCCGGGCCTCCGGCGATGATCGAGGCAAGCTGATAGCCGAGCGACGCGCCGCTGTAGCGCAGGCGCCCGGTGAACGACTCCGCGATCAACGCCGCCTGCGGCCCGTACATCATGTCGTGAGGAACGAGCGACAGGAACACCGCGATGAAGATCAGCGCGATCGAGCCGCTGTTGAGCAGCCCGAAATAGACGAAGCCGAAGATGCCGACGGTCACCGCGCCCAGCATGTACATCTTCCGGCGGCCGATGCGGTCGGAAATGTGACCGAACAGCGGGATCGACACGAACGACAGAAGCGAGGCCGCCAGCACGGTCCACAGCAGGAAGTCCCGGCTGAGTTTGAGCACGCCGGTTCCGTAGGCGAACACGTAAGTGGTGAAGATATAGAACGGCGCCTGCTCGGCCATCCGCACCAATGCGGACAGGATGATCTCCTTGGGATTGCGTTTGATCACCTCCCAGGTCGGCTGCCGCTCGACCTTTTTTTCGGCGAGCAGCTTGGAGAAGATCGGCGTTTCGAGAATGCCGAGGCGGATCCACAGTCCGACGCCGACCAGGATCAGGCTCAGGAAGAACGGCACGCGCCAGCCCCAGGTGAGGAACTGGTCTCCCGACAGCGCGCTGAAGCCGAGGAATGCGAGGTTGGCGAGAAACAGGCCGCACGGCACGCCGAACTGCGGCCATGACGCAATGAAGCCGCGATGGCTGCTGGTCTGCGCCCACTCCATCGACAGCAGCACCGAGCCGCCCCACTCGCCGCCCACGCCGACGCCCTGAATGAAGCGCAGCACGGTCAGGATCACCGCGCCCCAGATGCCGATGCTCTCGTAGCTGGGAACGAAGGCGACGAGGAAGGTCGCAACGCCCATGAGGATCAGCGTCGCGATCAGGGTCGCCTTGCGGCCGATGCGGTCGCCGTAGTGGCCGAAGATGGCGGCGCCGATCGGGCGGGCGATGAAGCCGACCGCGTAGATTCCGAACGCGCTCAGCGTCCCGGACAACGGGTCCTCGTTGGGGAAGTAGAGCTTGCCGAACACCACCGCGGTGACCAGCCCGTACAGGAAGAAGTCGTACCACTCGATGGCGGTGCCGACGGTGCTGGCGATGATCGCGCGCCGGAGTTGTACCCCATGCTCGTGATCGGACAATGGGCCTGCGGCTGCTATCGTGCTTGCCATGATGCACTCTCCTCCCGTGCAACTGCGTTTGTTGGAGCTTGCATGCCGGGGCGTCCGCCGCCGTCGGCTTGAGCAAGATCTCGAACTTCCCAGATGGACCCTCGTCGGCGTGCACGATAGCAGACGCTCGACCGCGCCAAAAGCCGCTGCAGAGATGAAATACCGCCGTCGAGCGGCGCCCGGACCTCACCCGCCGGCGGGTGGGTCCCCCCACGCCACCCAGGCGATCGCCGCCATGGCGACGAGCACCGCGGCGGTGAGCGCCACGCAACCGGGCCAGCCGGCGACGTTCCACGCCAGGCCGGGCAGCACGCTGCCGACGCTGCCGCCGACGTAATAGCAGCTCACGTAGACGCCGACCGCCGAGGACGCCCCGGTGCGCGCGGTGACGGCGACGAAGCTCGTCGAGAGCGACTGGCACAGGAAGCCGGCCGCGGCGCACACGATGAGCGCGACGACGATCGCGGCAATCGAGGGGACGAGCGACAGCATGAGGCCGCCGATCCAGATGGCGATGACGCCGATTGCCAGCGGCCGGCGGCCGAAGCGGGCGACCAGGCGCCCGGTGAGCGGCGTGACCGCGACGCCGGCAAGATAGACGACGAACAGCGTGCCCAGGAGCGTCGGCGAAAGATTGAACGGCGGCGCCGCCAGATAGAAGCTGACGTAGGTGAAGATCGACATGAACGTGAACAGCACGCCGAAGCCGACCGCGTAGGTCGCGATCAGCCGCGGATTGCGCAGATGCCCCAGCATCTGCTGCAGCGCGGCGGCAAGGCCGGCGGAGCGCACGAAACGCCGCTCCTTCGGCAGCAGCAGCGCCACGCCGATCGCGAGCGCAAGGGTGAGCGCGGCGAGCGCCAGGAAGGCGCGGCGCCAATCGGCGAGGTCTGCGAGCACCCCGGTGATGAAGCGGCCGAAGAACCCGCCGAAGCTCGTCGCCGACAGATAGGTGCCGGTGATGCCGACCACCTGGGAGGCGGGCCACTCCTCGCCGATATAGGCGACCGCCACGACGAAGACCGGCGGCAGCACCAGGCCCTGCACGAACCGCCACACGATCAGCGACCGCAGATCGGGCGCGAGCGCGATCATGGCGGTGGGAACAACGAGCGCGAACATCGCGACCGCGATCACCCGCTTGCGGCCGAGCACGTCAGCGGCGGCGCCGCTGAACGGGGCGATCAGCGCGACCGCGAGGGTCGAGGCGGTGAGCGCGGTGCTGATTTGCACCACGCCGGCGGCGAACTCCCGGGAGAGGAGCGGCAGCACCGACTGAGGCGCGTAGAGGTTGACGAAGGCCGCAAACCCGGCGAGCGCCACCGCCACGCGCCGCAGATCCGTCATTGCGAGCAGGCCGAAGGCCGACGAAGCAATCCAGGGGTAGCGTCCGTCATCCTGGATTGCTTCGCTTCCACCTTCGCGCTCCGCGCTTCGGCGGACTCAAACCGCCGTAGCTCGCCGCGCGAGCGAAGGCGGGTCGCTCGCAATGACGTGCAACTCCCGATCCCAGATGGCTGACGCCTGACCACTGGCCTCAATGCGCCATGAGCACCGGCAACGTGGCGTTGGCCAGGATGTGGCGGGTGGTGCCGCCGAAGATCATCTGGCGAATCCGGCTCTGGGTGTAGGCACCCTTGACCAGGAGATCGCAGCCGAGTTCCCGCGCCCGCGCGAGGATCACTTCACCGGCGCTGCGGCGCTCGGCCTTGAGCGTGATCGGCTCGGCCGGGATGCCGTTGAGCTTGAGCGAGCGGGCCATCTGGGCGCCGGTCGGCCCCGGAACGGTGGCGCCCTCGACGGTCAGCACGGTCACCTTGGCGGCGCGGCGCAGCAGCGGCATGGCGAACGCGGTCGTGCGCGCCTGCTCCGTGCTGCAGTTCCAGGCGATCAGCACGTTCTCGCCGAGTTGCCTGGGCGCCACGGGCGGGGCGAGCAGCACCGGGCGCCCGCTTTCGAACAGGCCCGCTTCCAGCGTGAGCATGCGCGGGCCCTGCGGGTCGTCGCTCGGCCGCCCCAGCACGATGGCGTCGAACACGCGCCCGTAGCTGCCGACGACGTCGTCCCCGTCCGGCGCCGCCTCGAACCAGTTCCAGGCCAGCGCCGATTTCGCCTCGATCGACCGCGGCACCTGGTGGGCCTGCATAAATCCTTCGAACAGGCTCTGCGCCTGGGTCGCGGCTTCGGCATCGCGCTGCTTGACCGTCGCCATCGCCATGCCGCTGATCGGATCCATGGCCACGAAGTTGTCGATCGCCGGGCGCAGCGCGAAGCCCTCGACGTAGCTGTCGAACCGCTGCGCCAGTAGCAGCGCGGTTTCCAACGTCGAGGTCATCAGGTCGTGGGGTTCGGTGGGAACCAGAATGGTTTTCAGCGCCATGGCCGCCTCCGGGTTCGCCTCTGGTTATCGGGGGACCGTCCGTCCCAGGCGGCGGTCCCGTTCCGGTTTTGCCGAACATGATAGCCGATGAAGACGATAGTGAGATAGCGCTGTTGATTGGATGCACACCCCAAGGACTTTCCCGGGGCGCCGCGCGTAGCCGTGTGCCGCCCGCTGGCTTCGCTTTGCCCGCCGTGCGTGCGATGCAGCAAGCGCGGATGGCCTTTACTCCACGTGCGGGACGTGCGAAGCGGGCCGCGTGGCGTTCGCTCGGAGCCCGCGTGAAACATGCTCGAATCGCTGAGGAATTTCCTGTCCGACCTTGCCGGCGGGAGCAAACAGCAGGCCGGCTTCGAGGAGGACGACTACCGCCTGGCGGCGGCCGCGCTGCTCGTGCACGTGTGCACCGTCGACGGCGATCTCTCGCAAGCCGAGCGCAACCGGCTGCATGACGTGCTCAAATATCGCTTCGATCTCGACGAGGCCGGCACCGCCCGGCTGATCGACGCCGCGATCGCGGCCGACCGCGAGGCGGTCGATCTTTATCACTTCACCCATCTGATCAACCGCGCGCTCGACGAGGAAGGCCGGCGGCGCATGGTCGAGATGATGTGGGAGATCGTGTTTGCCGACGGACAGGTGGACGAATTCGAGGACAACATCGTCTGGCGCGCCGCCGACCTGTTGGGCGTTTCCGCGCGCGAGCGCATCGAGCTGCGCCGCCGCGTCGCGGCGGAACGCACGGGCGAGGCCGGATAGCTCAACACGTTCCCCGGGCGCACCGCGGCACGCAGTGCTGCGGTGCAGACCCGGGGTCCAGGGGCAACACGCATGGGCCCCGGATCAGCGCCGCACCGTTTCGCTTCGCTCCACGCTGCGGCGCATCCGGGGAACGGCCGACACGCAGAGTCTTGAAATTACTGGTTAATCGGGTAGGACTGGGGCCACGATTCACAGCCGCCCCCGAGCGCATGTCCCCGCCTGTCCTGATCGTCCTGCATCAAGAGCATTCGACGCCGGGCCGCATCGGGCACGCGCTCAAGTCCCGCGGCTACACGCTCGATGTCCGCCGCCCCCGGTTCGACGATCCGCTGCCCGACACGCTCGCGGACCACGCCGGCGCGGTCATCTTCGGCGGGCCGCAAAGCGCCAACGATGCCGAAGCATTCGTACGGCGCGAGATCGATTGGATCGGCGTACCGCTGAAGGAGAAGAAGCCGTTCCTCGGCATCTGCCTCGGCGCCCAGATGCTGGCGCGCCACCTCGGCACCCGCGTCGCCTATCACCCGGAGGGCCACGTGGAGTGCGGCTATTATCCCATCCGCCCGACCGAAGCGGGGCTCGCGGTGTGCAGCCGCTGGCCCGATCACGTCTATCAATGGCACCGCGAGGGCTTCGACCTGCCGCATGGCTCGGAGCTGATCGCGCAGGGCGACGCCTTCCCGGTCCAGGCGTTCCGCCACGGCCCGTGTGCCTACGGCATTCAGTTCCACCCCGAAGTCACCCACGCCATGATGTGCCGTTGGACGACGCGCGGCCACGCCCGCATGGAAATGCCTGGCGCCAAGCAGCGCGCCGCCCACTTCGAGGACCGCGCGGTGCACGACTTCGCCATCCGCGCCTGGCTGTCCGACTTCCTCGATCATTGGACCGGCCACGCCCAGGCGGACATCCGCGCGGCGGCGGGCAGCCGCGAGCACACGCTCGCGCCGCCCGTGGCGGCGACAACGACTGCGCCGTGACGCGCAATGAGAAGCGAGTTCCGTGCGGAATATTGTTTGGTGGTTTCGGAAAGTTCTCAGCCGCTCGCTCAGCTCACAGCCGGGCCTGCTGGGAGAGCGACCGGGTCGCGATCGGCACCGGCTGGCTCGCCGCGGCGACGATGGAGGAGGCGAGCAGCTTGGCGATGCAGTCGTAGCTCCAATCGTTCATGTGCAGCCCGTCCTTCACCGTGAAGCGATCGAACGGGACGTTCTCGACGGTCCGCCAGTGGCTCATGATGGCGTAGCGGTGGAACACCGGGACGTTGGCGGCCTGGGCGACGGTCTGCAGCATGCGGACCATGGCGCCGGCTTTGGGCATCTCGATCACCTTCGGCGAATATTGCGGATCGATCAGGATCACGTCGACGCCGGCCGCCTTGAGGCGGGCCAGTCCCTTGCGGACCAGGTAGGCCTCCTCCGACACGCCTTCCTCGTCGACGATGGCGTTGGTGCCGACCTGCCAGAGCACGAGATCGGGGCGCTCGGCGAGCACGCTCTTGTCGAGCCGTGCCAGCATTTCCCGCGCGTCCTCGCCGCCGACGCCGCGATTGAGGACCTCGATCTGCATGTCCGGATACTGCTCGCGCAACTCGGCCTCGAGCCGGCTCGGATAGCTGTTGGCGGGGGAAGTGGCGCCGACGCCGAAGGTCGACGACGACCCGAGCGCGATGATCTTGAGGCTGCGGCCTTCCGCGACGCGCGCGGCGGTGTGGGCGACGGCGCGGTCGAGGCGCATCAGACTGTTCGGCGCCGAGCACGCCGGTGCGCTCTCCGCGCCGGCCGGGGTCGAGCCCAGCAAGCCCGGGATGAGCATCGCAACCGCCATGGTGGTGAAGAAGCCCGCCCTCGACATCGCACCCTCCCTCTAATGTGGATTAGTCGAGGGAGGCGGCGGGAAGGTTCATAGCCGGCGGGCCGCAACGGGAAGACTTTTCTTCGCATGGTCATCCCGCTCTATCCTATTGTCGAGGCACGATGTTTTGCCCCGGGCGCCTGCTTGCCGTCCGGGGCGCAGGGAGCGCAGGGGAGCCCGCACCCGCGTCCGGCACCCGGGTGGTTCGATTGGACGGTCTCATCTCGGCGGGTGTCGCGGTGTTGCGCGCGCTAGCGCGCGCACTCACGCGCATCGACAATTTTCTTCCTGCACCGAAGCGATGAATTTTGCTGGTGGAGCCGAGGGGATTTGAACCCCTGACCTCCGCAGTGCGATTGCGGCGCTCTCCCAACTGAGCTACGGCCCCGCCGGTCGGGCATAAAAAGCGCGGCATGAGTCTTGCGGGCCGCCCGAGCGAGAGCGGCCATTTACGGCCCGTCACCAGGGGTGTCAAGGACGCGGGCGGCCGGCGCGGCGCTTGTTTGCGCACCCCAAGCCCGCTACATGTGCGCACCGCCAACCGCAGCCGAATCCCGCCATGCGCGCCCTCCTCGACGTGATCCTGATCGCCCTCAACATCTACATGTGGATCGTCATTGCGGCGGTCATCCTGTCGTGGCTGGTCGCCTTCAACGTCGTCAACACGCGCCACCCGTTCGTGGCCGCGATCGCCGATTTCCTCTACCGGATCACCGAGCCGGTGCTGCGGCCGATCCGCAACCTGCTGCCCAACCTCGGCGGCATCGACATTTCGCCGATCATCCTGTTCCTGATCATCATCCTGATCCAGCGGGTGATCGAGTACTACATCTATCCCAACGTGATCTGATCCATGGGCGCGTGCCCGTGGACGGCGGCGCCCGGAGGGCTCGTCGTCGTCGTGCGCCTGACCCCGAAGGGCGGCCGCGACGCGCTCGAGGGCATCGCGCCGCTCGCGGACGGCCGCGCCGTGCTCAAGGCGCGGGTGCGGGCGGCGGCGAGCGACGGCGCGGCGAACGCCGCGCTCACGCGCCTCCTCGCCGACGCCGCTGGCGTCCCGGCCGGGCGGGTCACGATCGTCGGCGGCGCCTCTTCGCGCCTCAAGCGCGTGCGCATTGCCGGCGAGCCGCGGTCGATCGCAGCCGCGCTGGAAAGATCCGCCGGTCACGCCGCGGCACATGACGGAAGCGCCGCATGACGGCCCGCGTGATCGACGGGACGGCGATCGCGGCGGCGCTGCGCGAGAAGGTCGCGGCCGCGGCACGGCGGCTGGCGGCGGACCATGACTTGGTGCCGGGGCTCGCCGTGGTGCTCACCGGCGACAATCCGGCGAGCGCCGTCTACGTGCGCAACAAGGCCGCGCAGACCGAAGCGGCCGGCATGCGCTCCTTCATTCATCGGCTGCCGGCGACGGCGAGCGCGGCCGACCTCCTCGGCCGCATCGCCGCGCTCAATGCCGATCCGGCGGTGCACGGCATCCTGGTGCAGCTGCCGCTGCCGCCGCAGATCGACCCCCACGCGGTGGTTGCCGCACTCGATCCGGCGAAGGACGTCGACGGGTTTCATCCGATCAACGCCGGGCGGCTGGCGACCGGGCTGCCGGGCCTCGTGCCGTGCACGCCGCTCGGCTGCATAATCCTGGCGAAGACCGTGCTCTCCTCGCTCGCCGGCGTCGCGGCCGTGGTGCTCGGGCGTTCCAACATCGTCGGCAAGCCGCTCGCCCAGCTGCTGCTCGCCGAGAACGCCACGGTGACGATCGCCCATTCGAAAACCCGCGACCTGCCGGCCGTGTGCCGCGGCGCTGACCTCCTGTGCGCGGCCGTGGGACGCGCCGAACTGGTGCGCGGCGATTGGATCAAGCCGGGCGCGACCGTGATCGACGTGGGCATCAACCGGGTGGCCGCGGAAGGCGGCAAGCACCGCCTGGTCGGGGACGTCGCCTACGCGGAGGCGGCCACGGTCGCGGGCGCCATCACGCCGGTGCCCGGCGGGGTCGGCCCGATGACCATCGCGTGCCTGTTGGCCAACACGGTGCGCGCCGCGGCGGCGATCGCCGGCCTGCCGGTCCCGGAGCTGTAGAAAAATCATGCTCCGTCATTCCGGATCACGGGCGAAGCCTGCGAGTCCGGAATCCATGCGCACTGCCAGATAACATGGGTCCCGGGCTCACGCCTTCCGCGTGCCCCGCAATGACGAACCAGCATTTAAGCGCGGTCAGCCCTGCCAACCGAACGCAACCTTGTCGAGCGTCTTGGCGCCGAATCGCTCGGACGAGCGGGCGATCGCGCGGCCACCGAGGGCGCGATAGAACTCGACCGCCGGATCGTTGTCGGAGAGCGCCCACACGACCAGGCTGCGCAGCCCGCTCTGGGCGAGGTCGCGGCGCGCCGCCGTGAACAGCCGCCGACCGAACCCGAGGCCCTGAAATTCCGGCCGCAGGTAAAGCTCGTAGATCTCGCCGTCGTAGGTGAGGCTGCGGGCGCGGTTGCGGCCGTAATTGGCGTAGCCGGCGATGCGGTCGCCGAACGCCAGGAGTGCCACGCGGCTGCCCTTGCGAATCGCGCTTTCCCACCAAGCCGGGCCACGACGGCTGATCAGCTTCGCCAGCTCCGCCCCGGGGATGATGCCCTGATACGCATTCCGCCAAGCCTCGTCATGGGTCGACGCCACCGATTCGGCATCGGACGCCTTGGCTCTGCGGACTTCTATCAGGGTCGTTGTCATGGACGAATTGAAGCAAGCACTTCGGTCATCTTCAAGCCCTGAATTAACGAGCGGTTAACGTTGTTGGAAAGCGTTGCACAAATGCATCACTTTTG
>DASZJC010000164.1:0-1701 GCA_035948495.1 Xanthobacteraceae bacterium
AAATTGATCGAGCCGGTCAGGAGAAACAGCGCGAAGATGCCGAGTGAAAAGCCGAAATCGCCGACCCGGTTGACGATGAAGGCCTTGATGGCGGCGGCATTGGCTTCCGGCTTGTGGAACCAGAAGCCGATCAAGAGATAGCTCGCGAGCCCGACGCCTTCCCAGCCGAAGAACAGCTGCACCAGATTGTCGGCCGTCACCAGCATAAGCATGGCGAAGGTGAAGAACGACAGATAGGAGAAGAACCGCGGCCGGTACGGATCTTCCTCCATGTAGCCGATGGAGTAGATGTGGACGAGCGAGGAGATGGTCGTGACCACGACGAGCATCACGGCGGTGAGCGAATCAATGCGCAGCGCCCAATCGGCTTTCAGATCGGCGAAAGTGATGAACGAGAACATCGGCACGCGGGCGTCGTGGCCGCCGAAGCCGACGTCATAGAAGGCATACCAGGACAAGACGCAGGTGATCACGAGCAGCGTCGAGGTGATCAGCTCGGCGGCGCGCGAGCCCGCGGCGGCCGGCTCAGCGGGCTCGTCCTCATGCGCGTCATGCAATGACGGCGCCGCGTGGCCGTGGCTCTCGTCGACGTGAGGCGCGGCGTGATCATCGTCCGGCGGCGGCGGGTCGGCGCCCGGCAGGCGGTTGCGCGCGCCGATCAACGCGATGGCGCCGGCAATGACGGCGCCGAGCAGCGGCAGGAAGACGATGGCCTCGTACATGCCGCTAGTTCCCTAGAACCTGGCCACGCGAGAGAACGACAGCGACGCGTTCTTCGCCCTCTCCCCAGAGCGGAGAGGCATAGGCGGCCTTCGGCCGCCGTTCTTGACTGAAAGAACGCCGATGCGAAGCATCGGCTATGGTGAGGGGGTACGGCCTCTCGGTCAAAACCCCCTCACCCCCACCCTCTCCCCGCTGGGGAGAGGGAGTTCGCATCAGCAAGCCGCTCACGCGTCACCCTTTCATCAAGTTGATGTCGTCGACGGCGATCGAGCCGCGGTTGCGGAAATAGGCGACCAGGATAGCGAGCCCAATGGCCGCTTCCGCCGCCGCCACCGTGAGCACCAGCAGCGCATAGACCTGGCCGACGATGTCGCCGAGGAAAGTCGAGAACGCCACCAAGTTGACGTTGACCGCAAGCAAAATGAGCTCGATCGACATCAGGATGACGATGACGTTCTTGCGGTTGAGGAAGATGCCCAAGATCCCGAGCGTGAACAGGATCGCGGCGACCGCGAGATAGTGGCCGAGCCCGATGATCATTGCAGCCCCTGCCCCGACTTGACCTTGACGACATCGATCGCGGTCGAGCGCCGCCGCGCCACCTGGTCGGCAATATTCTGCCGCCGCACATTCGGCTTGTGCTGCAGGGTCAGCACGATGGCGCCGACCATGGCGACCAGGAGGATGATGCCGGCGGCCTGGAAGTAGTAGACGTAGCGCGTATAGAGCACGAGCCCGAGCGCTTGCGTGTTGCTGATGTCGCCCGCCGGCGGGATCGGTGCGGTGATGGCCTTGGCGACGTCAGGCCCGACGACCCAGGCGAACACCACGGTCAAAAGCTCGGCGAGCAGGATGGCGCCGATCAGCGCGCCGACCGGCAGATAATTTAGCACGCCCTGGCGCAACTCGGCGAAATCGACGTCGAGCATCATCACCACGAACAGGAACAGCACGGCGACGGCACCGACATAAACGACG
>DASZJC010000165.1:0-2945 GCA_035948495.1 Xanthobacteraceae bacterium
CGGGTTCGGCATGAGCGCCGACGCCGGCGACCTCACCGCCCCCGACCCGGACGGCATGGTGCGCGCGATGACGGCGGCGCTCGCCGACGCGGCGCTGGCGCCGGACGCGATCGACTATGTCAACGCGCACGGGACCGGGACCACCGCCAACGACGCGGCCGAGACCGCGGCGCTGCATACGGCGTTCGGCGCGCACGCGCCGCGGCTTGCGATTTCGTCGACCAAGTCGATGGTGGGGCACGCGCTCGGCGCCGCCGGGGCGCTCGAGGCGGTGGCCGTCGTCATGGCGCTGCGCGACGGCGTCGTTCCGCCGACCATGAACTATCTCGGCGCCGATCCGGCGTGCGATCTCGACTACGCGCCCAACGAAGCGCGCCGCCAGCCGTTGCGGACCGCGCTCTCCAATTCCTTCGCGTTCGGCGGCCTCAATGCGGTGCTGGCGTTGCGCCGGCCCACCTGACATTGCGCGCGCCCGACGCAAGCATTCAGGGAGAAACAGCCATGGACGTTCGCGCCGCCGTCGCCCTCGAATCGGCCAAACCGCTCGCGATCACGCACGTGACCCTCGACGGCCCGCGCGCCGGCGAGGTGATGGTCGAGATCAAGGCCACCGGCATCTGCCACACCGACGAGTTCACCCTGTCCGGCAAAGACCCGGAAGGCCTGTTCCCGGCGATCCTCGGCCACGAGGGCGCCGGCGTCGTGGTCGAGGTCGGGCCGGGCGTGAGTTCGGTGAAGCCGGGGGACCACGTCATCCCGCTCTACACGCCGGAATGCCGGGAATGCGAATACTGCCTCTCGCGCAAAACCAACCTGTGCCAGAAGATCCGCGCGACCCAGGGCGCCGGCGTCATGCCCGACGGCACCTCGCGCTTCTCCCTCGACGGCCGCAAGATCCACCACTACATGGGCACGTCGACCTTCGCCAATTTCACCGTGCTGCCGGAAATCGCGGTGGCGAAGATCCGCGCGGACGCCCCGTTCGACAAGGTCTGCTACATCGGCTGCGGGGTGACGACCGGCATCGGCGCCGTCATCAACACCGCCAAGGTCGAGGCCGGCGCGAACTGCGTGGTGTTCGGGCTCGGCGGCATCGGCCTCAACGTGATCCAGGGGCTGCGCCTCGTCGGCGCCAACATGATCGTCGGCGTCGACCTCAATCCCGACCGGGAATCGTGGGGCGAACGTTTCGGCATGACGCATTTCGTCAACCCGAAGGACGCCGGGACCGATCTCGTCAAATATCTGGTCGACCTTACCGGCGGCGGCGCCGACTATTCGTTCGAATGCATCGGCAACGTCGACACCATGCGGGCGGCGCTCGAATGCTGCCACAAGGGTTGGGGCGAGAGCGTGATCATCGGCGTCGCTCCGGCCGGCGCGGAAATCCGCACCCGCCCGTTCCAGCTCGTCACCGGCCGCGTGTGGCGCGGCACCGCGTTCGGCGGCGCGCGCGGCCGCACCGACGTGCCCAGGATCGTCGACTGGTACATGGAGAAGAAAATCGAGATCGACCCGATGATCACCCACCAGATGCCGCTCGCCGACATCAACAAGGCCTTCGACCTGATGCACGCAGGCAAATCGATCCGCTCGGTGGTGACGTTCTGATGGCGGCGGGAGCGCAGACCGCCGCACCGGGCGCCGAAGCCGTCAACCCGCGCGCCCACGAACGATCGGGAATCGCGCGCACGCTCGGGGTCAAGATCGCCCACCTGTCGCGCGATCGCGTCGCCGCCGAGCTGACGGCGCGCGCGGAGCTTGCCAACCGCAAGAACATATTGTCCGGCGGCGTCCTGATGGCGTTGGCCGACATGCTCGGCGGCACGGCGGCGACCGCCAACCTGCCGCAGGGCGCCGGCACCACCACCATCGAAAGCAAGACCAATTTCTTTGCGCCGGTGTCGCTCGGCGACACGGTCTTTGCGGAATGCACGCCGCTCCACCGCGGCCGCACCACCATGGTGTGGGAGACCCGCATCACGCGCAGCGACGGCAAGCTCGCCGCCGTGGTGACGCAGACCCAGCTGGTTATGGCACCCACGCGCAAGCCGGAGTAAAGCAATGGCGTTCAAATGCACCGTTCCGGCCACCCCGACCGTCCAGCAGGACGACGAGGCCGTGCGCATTACCCGCTGGGACTTCGAACCCGGCGCAGTGACCGGCTGGCACCGGCACGGCTGGCCCTATGTCGTCGTCATGCTCACCGACGCGGTGATGCGCATCGACGGCGGGTCGAAGGAAACCGAAGTCCGGCTCGTCGCCGGCCAGTCGTACCGCCGGCCGCCCGGCATCGAGCACGACGTGATGAACGGATCGCCGCACCCGATCGCCTTCGTCGAGATCGAGATCAAGCGGCCCGAGGCGTTAGCGCAGGCGTGATGGCGAGCGCCGCGCCTGTCCGCTCGACCTCCGCGCCCCCTTGGGGCGCGCTCGGCATGCTCGCCGTGCTGATATTCGCGTGGGGTGGAAACTACACCTGGATCTCGATCGCGCTGCGCGACATCGGCCCGTGGACTTTCACTGCGGTGCGCTACGTCGGCGCGGCCGTCGTCATCGGAACGGTGCTCGCCCTTCATAGCGGTCCGGGTCACATGATGCCGGTGCGCGGCGAGCGGGCGCGGCTTGCGGCCATCGGCCTCCTGCAAGGCGCCGCGCTGACGATACTGCTCACCTTGTCCCTGATGTGGATCGAATCCACGCACACCATTCTGCTGATGTACACCAACCCGCTCTGGGCGCTCTTGTTGAGCGTGTTGCTGCTCGGCGAGCAGTTCAGCATTGCGAGCGTGGCGGGGATCGCGCTCGGCCTGTTGGGAATGGCGATCCTGACCAATCCGTTGGCCATGCCCTGGAACGCCGTGACCGTGCCCGGCGTGCTCTGCGCGCTCACCGCCACCATTGCGTGGGCGCTCGGCTCGGTGCTCTACCGGCGCGGACGATGG
>DASZJC010000166.1:0-3425 GCA_035948495.1 Xanthobacteraceae bacterium
TTTCGAGGGGCAGACGCGCCGGCTGCGCGCCGGCGATGGCGTGCACTTCACCAAAGCCGGCGCGCGCAAGCTCGCCCACTACGTCGAGCGCGAGATCAGGCGCGTCATGCTGGCGCGCGGCGCGCCCGTCGCGATGCCGGTTCCGGAGGAAAAAGAGACGCCCGCACCGGCCGCAGGAGCCAAGCCGGGCGCTCCGGCGCGGCCGGTTGCCGGGCCGGTGGTGCCGTTGACCGGGCAACCGAGCGGCTCCGAAGGGCTGCTCGGCAGCGGGCCGGCGCGCGGCGCCAGTCCCGATCCGGTCGTCAACCGTGTCCTGGTGAAGGGCGACCCGGTCCCCGCACCCGCGGGCCGGGCCGACGACTTCGCCTGGCCGCGGCCTGATCTGTTGCCGGCGACCACCTCCGTCACCGAGCCTCCGGAGCCGGCGGCCGCTGCGGCGCCTCCGACCGAGGGCGCCAAGGCTGCGCCGAGCGCCAAGGCGGCGCCTCCCGCGGCGCCCAAGCGACGGGCCCTGCGTGTCACGCCGCCCGGCGGGCTCTACACGCGCGAGGACCAGCCGCGTCCGCCCGGCTCGGTACCCCGTAATAACTCGAATAATTCGGGATGGTGGAGCGGCTGGGGGCGCTAGCCTGTTAGCGCGGTAGGCTGGTCGATCCCATCAGGAATGCATCGACCGCCGAGGCCGCTTGGCGGCCCTCGCGGATCGCCCACACGATGAGCGATTGGCCGCGCCGCATGTCGCCGGCCGCGAACACCTTGGGCAGCGACGTCAGATAATTCCTCGTGTCGGCCTTCACATTGCCGCGCGGATCAAGCGCGAGCCCAAGCGTCTCGATCATGCCCTCGTGCACCGGGTGCACGAACCCCATGGCGAGCAGAACGAGGTCGGCCTTGATCTCGAACTCGGTGCCGGCGATCGCCTTGAGCTCGTCGTCGACGCGCACGCAATGCAGCGTCTTCACTTGCCCGTGGTGGCCGTCGAACCGCTGCGTCATCACCGCGAAGTCGCGCTCGGCGCCTTCCTCGTGGCTCGAGGACGTGCGCATCTTCAACGGCCAGTTCGGCCAGGTGACGAGCTTGTTCTCCTTGTCGGGCGGCCGCGGCAACAGCTCGAGGTTGGTCACCGAGAGCGCGCCCTGGCGGATCGCCGTGCCGATGCAGTCGGAGCCGGTGTCGCCGCCGCCGATGACGACCACGTGCTTGCCGCCGGCGAGGATCGGCGGATGCTCGCCGATCGGCTCGCGGCCGATCCGGCGGTTCTGCTGCGGCAGGAAGTCCATGGCGAAGTGGATGCCGTAAAGCTCGCGCCCGGGAATCGGCAGCTCGCGCGACTGCTCGGCGCCGCCCGCGAGCACGATCGCATCGAAGCCGTCGGTGAGGCGCTCGACCGGCATGCTCACGCCCACGTGCGCGCCGTAGTGAAACACCACGCCCTCGGCCTCCATCTGGCTGATGCGGCGCTCGACGTGATATTTCTCCATCTTGAAGTCGGGAATGCCGTACTGCAGCAGGCCGCCGGCCTTGGCGTGGCGTTCGAACACGTGCGCGTCGTGGCCGGCGCGGGCGAGTTGCTGGGCCGCCGCGAGCCCGGCCGGGCCGGAGCCGACGATGGCGACCTTCTTGCCGGTCTTCGCCGCCGGCGGCTCGGGGACGATCCAGCCCTCCTTCCAGCCGCGATCGACGATCGCGCATTCGATCGTCTTGATGGTGACCGGATTGTCGTCGAGGTTGAGCACGCACGCCGCCTCGCACGGCGCCGGGCACAGGCGGCCGGTGAACTCGGGGAAATTGTTGGTCGAATGCAGGTTGATGCACGCGGTCTGCCAGTCGCCGCGATAGACGAGGTCGTTCCAGTCGGGGATCTGGTTGTTGACCGGGCAGCCGTTGTGACAATAGGGGATGCCGCAGTTCATGCAGCGCGCCGCCTGGTCGCGCGTCGCTTCCGCGGACAACGGAATGACGAACTCGCGGAAGTGACGAATCCGATCGGACGCCGGCGCGTAGCGCCGGTCCCGCCGATCGATTTCGAGAAAGCCGGTGACCTTGCCCATCCGCTCCTCAGGCGCCGGCGGCGGCGAGCGGCGGCACGGCGGCTTCGCGCGCCTTGAGTTCGGCGAGCGCGCGCCGGTATTCGACCGGCATCACCTTGCGGAATTTCGGCAGGTAGTGGCTCCAGTTGGCGAGAATGTCGCGCGCCCGCGTCGATCCCGTGTAGCTCGCGTGGTTGGACACGAGCTGATGCAGGCGCTCGGCGTCGAACCGGCTCATGTCGGCCATCACGTCGACGCGGCCGTGGGAATCGAGGTCGCCGGCCTGATGGTAGTGGAGGGCGATCATCTCCTCCTCTTCGAGCACGGCGTCGAGCTCGACCATGGACAGGTTGCAGCGCCGCGCGAAGCTCTCGTCCTCGTCGAGCACGTAGGCGATGCCGCCCGACATGCCGGCCGCGAAGTTGCGCCCGGTATAGCCGAGCACCACCACGACGCCGCCGGTCATGTATTCGCAGCAATGGTCGCCCGCGCCCTCGATGACGGCGACGGCGCCGGAGTTGCGCACCGCGAAGCGCTCGCCGGCGATGCCGCGGAAATAGCACTCGCCCTCGATCGCGCCGTACAGCACCGTGTTGCCGACGATGATCGATTGCTCGGGCACGATCAGCCCCGCCTCGCGCGGCGGGTAGATGATGATGCGCCCGCCCGAGAGGCCCTTGCCGACGTAGTCGTTCGCCTCCCCTTCGAGCTCGAAGCTGACGCCGCGCGCGAGCCACGCGCCGAAGCTTTGGCCGGCGGTGCCGCTGAGCTTGACCTGGATGGTGTCGTCGGGCAGGCCGGCATGGCCGTAGACGTTGGCGATCTCGCCCGACAGCATCGCGCCCGTGGTGCGGTCGGTGTTCTTGATGGTCGTCACGATCCGGACCGGCGCGCCGCGGTCGATGGCGGCGCGCGCCTCGGCGATCAGCTTGCGGTCGAGGATGCGGTCGATCATGTGATCCTGCGGCTCGCACTTGTAGATGTTGACGCCGTCGGGCGCCGGCGGCTTGTCGAAGAGGCGCGAGAAGTCGAGGCCGCGCGCCTTCCAGTGCTCGACCAGCTTGATCTTGTCGAGCATCTGCATCTGCCCGACCATTTCTTTGAACGTGCGGTAGCCCATCGTCGCCATCATCTCGCGCACCTCTTCGGCGACGAAGAAGAAATAATTGATGACGTGCTCGGGCAGCCCCTTGAAGCGCTTGCGCAGCACCGGGTCCTGGGTGGCGACGCCGACCGGGCAGGTGTTGAGGTGGCACACCCGCATCATGATGCAGCCGGCGGCGATCAGCGGCGCGGTCGAGAAGCCGAACTCGTCGGCCCCGAGCAGCGCGCCGACGACGACGTCGCGTCCGGTGCGCAAGCCGCCGTCGACCTGCACGGCGATACGCCCGCGCA
>DASZJC010000167.1:0-4972 GCA_035948495.1 Xanthobacteraceae bacterium
TATCCTCGCGACATTCTGGGAGGGTTTTCGGATGAAGCTGTTCACCTTCTGGCGCTCGCTCGCGACCTATCGGGTGCGCATCGCGCTCAATCTCAAGGGCATCAAGCCGGAGGTCGTCTTCATCGATCTCATCAAGGGCGATCAGCGCACGCCGGAGTTCAAGGCCGTCAACCCGCAGATGGTCATTCCAGCGCTGGTCGACGGGGACGGGCCGGTCCTGTTCCAGTCGCTCGCCATCATGGAATATCTCGACGAGATTCATCCGCATCCGCCGCTCCTGCCCACCGCCCCGCGGGCGCGCGCGTTCGCGCGCGGCATCGCCCAGATCGTCGCCTGCGATTCTCACCCGCTGGTCGTGCCGCGCATCCGCAATTATCTCGGCGACGAACTCAAGCTCGACGAGGCGGCGCGGCTGAAATGGATTCGGCACTGGATCGGCGAGGGGCTGGGCGCGATCGAGAGCCATTTGGCGAACGACGGGATGACCGGCCGCTTCTGCTGCGGCGACCAGCCGACCATCGCGGACATTTGCGTGGCGAGCCAGGTGGCGGGCGCGCGCTTCTTCGAGGTCGACCTCAAGCCCTATCCGACGTTTTCCCGCGTGGTCGACGCCTGCATGGAGATCGAGGCGTTCGCCGCAGCCCACCCGCTCAAGCAGCCCGGCGCTGTCAGTCACCAGTGACCGGTGATCAGAATCTCCCTGCTCTTGCTGATTACTGATTACTGATTACTGGTCACTGGTTACTGAGCTCACGCCTCCGCCAGCTCCACTGGCGCCAAGGCATTCCGCCACACGCCGCGGACGCGGGTGACCTCCGCTTCCAGCCGCTGCACGAACAGCCGCGCCTGCACGCTGAGCGCGCGCCGCGCCGGCTCGATGATGACGAACTCGGCGTAGAGCGGCGGATCCGCGATCGGATTGATGACGAGGTCGTTGCGGCCGATGTCGTTGACGCAGATGAGCCCGGGCAGCACCGCTACCCAATCGGTCGCCGCCACGAACTCCAGCGTACCGATCATGGCGTCCATCTCGATCATGTCCTCGACCACGACGCCGTTGGTCTGGAAATAGGTTTCGATGTTGCGCCGGCGGATGTTCGGCAGGCCCGGCACCACGATCCGCAGCGGCGCGCAATCGGCGAGCCGGAGCGGGCGCAGCGGCGCAAACCCGCGCGCCGGGCCGGAGAGCAGCATTTCGCGGTCGCGCGCGAGGAGCCGCGAGCGCAAGCCGACCCGCCCCTCGAAGGTCGGCACGATGGCGAAGTCGAGTTCCTCGGCAAGCACGCGCTCGGTCAGCACCCCGCTGTAGCCTTCGACGATGCGCAGCTTCACGTCCGGGTGCTCGCGCACGTAGTCGCGCAAGGTCAGCGCCAGGCAGGCCCGCGTGAAGGTCGGCATCAGGCCGACCCGCAGGGTGCCGGTGACGCGGTGGGAGAGCGCGCGCATCTCCTCGGTGCCGGTCTTGAGCGTGCCGAGCGCCTCGATGCAGCGCCGGTAGTAGCGCAGGCCGGCCGGGGTCGCGCGCACGCCGGCATTGGAGCGGTCGAACAGCCGCACCCCGAGCGTGCGCTCGAGCGCTGCGATGTGCTGGGAAATGCCCGATTGGGTCGCGTTCTCGCGCGCCGCCGCGCGGGTGAACGAGCCCTCCTCGCACACCGCCACGACGGCGCGGATTTGCCGTAGACTGACGTCCGACATTAGTAAACCTGATGCCCTTTCCTAGAACATATTATTTCAGATGCACGCGGGGTCCAGGTAAATTTTCCAAACGGCCTTGATGAGGCCGATTGCGGACGATTCGGCAGGGAAATCGCCGCCGGTCCCGCGCCGGGGGAGGCGCGAAAGTGCACCGTGGACACACGTGTCAGTTGTTCCTTTCCAAGGCGCCCTCAAGTTGCGATAGGCTCGTCTGCACGGCGGGGCTTTATGGGAGATAGCCATGGCTAATGCCGGAATCGTCGGCCTCGATTGGCAGCAGCGCATCAATTGGGACCGGCTGCGCAAGTATCGGCTCGAGCGCGCGCGCGAGCGCATGAAGGCGCACGGGCTCGGCGCCATGTTGCTGATGTACGACGAGAACGTCCGCTATGTGACCGGCACGCTCACGCCGGGCTGGAACCGCCTCAAGCCCGGGCTGCGCTACGCGCTCCTGTGCGGCGACGGCGCGCCGGTGCTGTTCGAGCAGGGCGACATCGGCTTCCAGATCGAGCGCCACGTGCCGTGGATCCCCAAGGAGAACATCCGCTGGTCCTATGCCTGGATCAAGGGCGCGGCCGGCGCGGCCTCGGTCCAGCAGGTGACCAAGTTCACCAACGCCATTCTCGACGAGATGAAGCGCCACGGCGTCGCCGGACAGAAGCTCGGCGTCGACTTCATCGACATCAACATGCTGCGCATTTTCCAGGAGCGGAAGATCAACTGGACCGACGGCATGACGCCGATGATGGAGGCGCGCGCGGTCAAGAACGAGGACGAGCAGGAGGCGATGCGGGTCGTCGGCGCCATCGGCGACGCCACCCACTGGGAGTGCATGAAGTTCCTGCGCCCGGGCATCACCGAGAACCAGGTGACCGCGCACTTGATGGAGTACCTCTACTCGATCCCCGGCATGGAGGACGTGGAGGACGTGATCGTGTCGTCGGGGCCCAATACCTGGCCCAATTGGCGCAACTTCTCCGACCGCATCATCCTGCCCGGCGACATCGTGTTCATGGACCTCGCCGCGCTCACCTGGAACGGCTACAAGTCCTGCTATTACCGCACTTATTGCGTCGGCAAGGAGCCCTCCCAGGAGCAGAAGGACGTCTACGCGATCGCGCTCGAGTGGCTCTACGATTCGATCGAGGCCGTGAAGGCCGGCACCACCACCCGCGAGATCGCGTCCAAGTGGCCCTCCGCCAAGGAAGCGTGGGGCTATGAGGAGGAGGACCAGGCCGCCGCCAACCTGTGGGGCCACGGCCTCGGCCTCGCGCAATACGACCAGCCGGTGATCTCGCGCATCTGGTCGCTCGACCATCCGATCGAGATCAAGCCCGGCATGGTGTTCGCTCTCGAGACCCAGCACGGCAAGAAATTCCGCTGGGGCGTGCGCATCGAGGAGATGCTGATCGTGCATCCCGACCGCACCGAGATCATCTCCAACTTCCCGGTCAAGCAGATCACCGTCGTCGATCCCATGCCGGGCTACGGTGATCACGTGAAGTGACGTAATTCTCCACGCGTCATCGCCCGCGAAAGCGGGCGATCCAGTAACCACGGACCTCTCAGATGAAACCGCGGCCGATGTTTACTGGATGCCCCGCTTTCGCGGCGCATGACGATTCACAGTGTGTGTGACGGCATGAACCTTTTGCTCCCCCTCGACGATCCGCAGGCCGTCGACCCCGAACGGTTCGGGCCCAAGGCGGCGAATCTCGCCGCGCTCGCCCGCGCCGGGCTGCCGACGCCGGGAGGCTTCTGTCTCGATGCCGAGGCTTATCGCATGCAGCTCGCCGAACTCGGCCTCGCCGACAAGGCGGACCTCGTCGCCGTCGCCGATCTGCCCGAGGCGCGCCGCCTCGCCGTCGAGATCAGGCTCGCGCTCTATCAGGGCGAAATCGCCGCGCCGGTGCTCGACGCGCTGCTCACCGCCTGGCGGGCGATCGAAGCACAGGGGCTCGCCGTCGTTCGCTCGTCGGCGCTGGTCGAGGACCGCGCCGGCGCCACCTTCGCCGGGCAGTTCGAAAGTTTCCTCGGGCTTGCCACCGAGGCCGACTTCCTCACCGCGGTGCGCGCCTGCTGGGCGGCGCTGTGGACCACCAACGCGCGCCGCTACATGCAGGCGCACGAGGTCGATCCCGGCGAGACCGCCATGGCGGTGCTGATCCAGCCGCTCGTCGCCGCGCGCGCCTCGGGCGGCGGGCTCAGCCGCACCGCCGAAGACCAGATGCTGCTCAGTGCCACCTGGGGACTCGGCTCCGCCATCGCCCAGGGCGAGGTGGTGCCCGACCGCATCGTGCTCAGCCGCCAGGGGTTCGTGCGCAAGGTCGAGCCCGGCCGCAAGCATCACAGCGCCGGCTGCGTGCGCGGGCACGGCGAGGTCGCGGCGCCGGTCGACCAGGCGCTGGTCGCGGCCCCGTGCCTCGAGCCCGGTCAGGCGACGCAGCTCGGCCGGCTGCTGCGCAAGGCCGAGGACGTGCTGGGCCGGCCGGTCGAGATCGAGTGGGCGCTCGATGACGGCGGCTTCAAGCTGCTCCAGGCGCGGCCGCTGCACGTCGAGCCCGCGCCGGTGCCGGAGGAGATCTGGCTGCGCCATCCCGGCCTCAACGGCCATCCGGCCGGGATCGGCTGGGGCACCGGGCGCGCCTGCGTGGTCAATTGCGAGTGCGAACTCACGCGCGTGGCGCCGGGCGACGTGCTCGTCACCAAGGTGGCCGGCCCGTCGCTCAGCCACGTGCTGCCGCGCGTCGCCGGCGTGGTGGCGGAACTGGGCGGGTCGACCTCGCACCTCGCTTCGCTCGCGCGCGAGCGCGGCATCCCCATGGTGCTCGGCGTGCTCGACGCCACCCGCCACATCCCCGACGGCGTGCAGGTCGCGGTCGACGGCGTTGCTGGCGTCGTGCGGTGGGTGCGCTGATGCGCGCACGCATCTACGTCACTCAGCCGATCGCTCCGAGTGCGCTCAAGCGCCTGCGCGAGGTCGCGCGGGTGACGATGAATCGGGACAGCAGCCGCATCCTTCCCAAGAAGGCCTTGTGCGCGGCCTTGCCCAGGCACGACATCCTGTTCTCCCTGCTGCACGACCGGGTCGACCGTGAGGTGCTCGCCGTCAATCCCAAGCTGCGCGCCGTAACCTCCATGGCGATCACGCCGGACGGCATCGACGTTGCCGAGGCGACCGCCCGCGGCATCCCGGTGACGGTGGTGCCGCCGATCGTCGGCGAGGCGACCGCCGACCTCAACTTCGGGCTGATGATCGCGGTCGCGCGGCGCA
>DASZJC010000168.1:0-4199 GCA_035948495.1 Xanthobacteraceae bacterium
GCGCCGGTCGTCACCGATCCGAGGAAAGCTGTACTGGCGTTGAAATGGACGGTGCGGGAGATGGAAAACCGCTACCGCAAGATGTCAAAGCTCGGGGTACGCAATATCGACGGGTTCAACGCCCGCCTGGCTGAAGCCGAGGCGAGAGGCGAAAGCCTGATCCGCAAGGTACAAACGGGGTTTGATCCGGAGACCGGCCAGCCGATTTTTGAGCCGCAGCCGTTCGACACCAGCGAGCTGCCCTTAATCATCGTCGTGGTCGATGAGATGGCCGACCTGATGCTGGTCGCTGGTAAGGAGATCGAGGCGGCAATCCAACGGCTTGCGCAGATGGCTCGTGCGGCCGGGATACACCTGATCATGGCCACGCAGCGCCCGTCCGTCGATGTGATCACCGGTACCATCAAGGCGAACTTTCCGACCCGGGTTAGCTTTCAGGTGACCTCGAAGATCGACAGTCGCACGATCCTCGGGGAAGGCGGCGCGGAGCAGTTGCTCGGCCGCGGGGATATGCTCTACATGGCCGGCGGTGGCCGCATCACCCGCGTCCACGGGCCATTCGTATCGGACGAAGAAGTCGAGCGTGTGGTGTCGTTCTTGAAAACTCGCGGCGCGCCGGACTACATCGACGAAATCACTGAAGATGACGGTGCGCCGCTTGATCCACTTGCGGAGGACGAGGAGGGCGGATCGGGCGATAAGTTGTATGCGCAAGCCGTCGCGGTGGTTTGCCGCGAACGCAAGGCTTCGACGAGCTTTGTGCAGCGCCACCTTCAGATCGGCTACAACCGCGCCGCTCGGATTATCGAACGGATGGAAGCGGAAGGCATCGTCACCGCCGCCAACCATGTCGGCAAACGCGAGGTATTGGCGCGCGGCGGCGAATGACCGCAATTGAAGTGCCCGGCGACCGGCGTCATCTCCTCGCGCGCGTAACGGGCGCAGCGACAGCCGAATCGCCCGAACCGGTACGATCTCATGCGGCGCGACGAAGAGAGCCGCTGCGGGCAGCTTGTCATCGCCGCCCGCAGCGGCTCTCATCGGTAGCGCTACAGCACGGCATTCGAGCGGCGGCGCTCGCTAAGAGCATAGCTCGCATTCCAGAAAATCCTGAGGCCCCCGCGATCAAGCCGGCCTCCCGATCGGCGCCGCGTTCGAGCCCGGAGCCGAGCGCGTGGCGGCCCTTTTCGAGCGGCGCATGCGGAATTTGATTTCGTTAATCGTGCGCTCGGTCGACTTCGCCATCAGAGCGCATTGTTGCGCGATTTACCGGGATCGCGCCCGTTCAACGCACACCGCAGGCTTGAAAACCGCGCTATTCGTCTTTTTGACGAAATATGTTAAATCCGGAAGCGCCGTGGCATTCCCCCTGCCACAGCGCCGGCACTTTGTGCCGGGCACGTGGTCCTTCCCCCGGATCGCGTACCGTTATGTGGTCACCGGCACGAGGGGGACCCCATGCCTTCGGGAGCCAACGATGAAGCGGCGGTAGCCGAGTTCATCCGCAAGCGGGGAATTACGCGATGCCCGACCGCCTGCGTCTTGCCTACTCAAGGCTCGATTGCAGCAGCCGATCGGGCGGCGCTGGCGGAATATGCGATGGCACGCGATCGGGTGCGGCAAGCCAAAGTCGCCGCCCACACACAATTCTGGGCCGCCGCGACGCACCGGCATAAACGAGGAATACCGCCCTCGGTCCCCCGGCTACGGTGATCGCTCGCGGCGTCGAGTTCGCACTGGACTCTCCGCTGGAGGGGACTGGATTCGAACTTTTAGTACCGCGGCGCGAAGCCCGCGATTTCCGAAGCATCCCGGAACAATTGCGCGCCGACGATCTGAACCGCAGCCGCCGTTAGGATCAGCGCGAGCAGGCCGAGAGCGGCCGGTACGAAGGCGAAAATGGTCTGCTTAGCGGCCCGCGACAAGCGCGCCCGAACTGCCTCGGCGCCCGGCCGATGCTGTGAAAGTAGAACCCGCGCCGGGCGACGATCGAAGCGTGATCTGATGGTCGAGCAACTGCGCCATTTTTCGGACAATGGAGAGCCCAAGGCCCAAACCGTCGCGGTCGAATCGGCATGACAGTCTTCCTTCCCTTTTCACGCCCTACAGCGCGACCGGCGCCTTTCATTCTGGTTAGTGCACCACTACAGAGCGACGCCGCAGCTTGTACAAATCCGGGCCGGTAGTCCGAATTGAGGACCGATGGCGCCCGCAGGCTCGAGCGGCGGCTAAACCAGCCTTTTCTCGCTTGCGTGGTAAGGGCATCGCGTCTCTCTCACGGGCTTGCACTGCGAAAGTCAGACTGGCAAAAGATCCCTATGCGGAAGGCGCACCAGGCCGTCTTGGAGTTCGCTGGCCGTGAGGTCGTGATCACGAACCCCGACAAGCCATTCTTTCCGCAAGCCGGCCACACCAAGCTTCACCTGGTGAGGTACTATGCGGCGGTCGCGGAGGGCGCACTGCGTGGCATCGCGGGGCGGCCGATCGTGCTCAAACGCTATGTCGATGGCGCCGCGGGTGAGCCATTCTTCCAGAAGCGTGCCCCCGAGCAGCGCCCCGAGTGGATCGAGACGGTGGAGCTGCGCTTTCCGTCGGGGCGGACGGCGCGAGAGATCGTCGTGCGCGACGCGGCGCAGCTTCTGTGGATGGTGAACCTCGGGTGCATCGACTTGAATCCGCACCCGGTGCGCGCCGACGACCTCGAGCATCCCGACGAGTTGCGCGTCGATCTCGACCCCGGCCCGGGCGTGAGCTGGGACTTTGTGCGGCGGGTGACGCTGCTCGTGCGCGACGTTCTCGACGAGCAGGGGCTGCGCGGCTGGCCCAAGACCTCGGGCTCGCGCGGTATGCACGTCAACGTGCGTATCCAGCGGCGCTGGAGTTTCGAGCAGGTGCGACGCGCGGCGCTGGCCCTCGCGCGTGAGGTGGAACGGCGCGCGCCCGACCTCGCGAGCAGCAAATGGTGGAAGGAGGAACGCCGTGGGGTCTTCCTCGACTACAACCAGAACGCCAAGGACCGGACCGTGGCCTCGGCCTGGTCGGTGCGGCCCACGCCCGACGCGCGCGTGTCGATGCCTCTAGAGTGGGACGAGGTGGCCGACTGCGATCCTGCGGCATTCACGCTGGCCACCGCGCCGGCGCGGTTTGCGGAACGCGGCGACGCGTCGTCCGGCATCGACAGCGCGGCGGGATCCCTCGATGCACTCCTCGAGCTGTCTGCATCGCAAGAGGCTGCAGGCCTCGGAGACGCGCCGTGGCCGCCGCACTATAAGAAGCAACGTGACGAGCCGCCGCGCGTCGCGCCATCACGACGGAAGGCCTCGGGCCCCAGCACTGAACGCCGCGGCCACCGTGAGTCTACCCAGCCACTCATCACCGTCGCCAAGGCGGCGCGTAAGGCGGACGCGCTCGCGGGCCTCGAACGCTGGAAGGCCCGGTATCCGGAAGCGGCGGCGCGGCTGCACGTGGACGATGTCCTCGTCGACTCGATGCGCGGCCGATCGACCAACTGGACTCGCATCCGGATCAATCTGCGCAACGTTCCCGAGGACGAGCGCCCGCCCGAAGATCCGCCCGAACCTGACTATGATCCCTGGCTCGCGGGGGCGCACGGCTGACTACGGTCGCGCGCGCCGAAAACGCGGTCCAGCTCGTAGGCGGGCATGACTTCCAGCTGATCGTAGCGGCAGTCCTGCGGGCGCTTGTCTGGACGCCAGCGCAGGAACTTCGCGGCATGTCGGAACCGAGTCCCCTGCATGTGGTCGTACGCGACCTCACAGACGCGCTCCGGCCGGAGCGGCTCCCAGCTCAGATCTTTCCCGCGGTTCCACCTGCTGGTCGCACCGGGCAGCCGCTGTCCCTTCGCGTTGGCTTCCTCCTGTGCCACGGCCCAATCCCGCCATGGATGGTCTTCGAGCGCATCGGCGCGCAGCGGCGTCAGCTCGACGACGAGCTGCTTGCGCACCGTGGCCGTGAACGCCGCGGCGACCCCGACATGGTGGAGCGTGTGATCGTCGTCGTACAGGCCGAGCAGGAGCGAGCCGATCATCGTGCCGGCGCCCTTCTTGTGCCAGCGGAAGCCAGCGACCAAGCAGTCAGCCGTGCGCTCGTGCTTCACCTTGATCATCGTGCGTTCCCCGGCGCGATAGGGCGCGTCGAGACGCTTTGCCATGACACCATCGAGCCCGGCGCCCTCGAAG
>DASZJC010000169.1:0-2600 GCA_035948495.1 Xanthobacteraceae bacterium
GGCGGCCTGGCTCGCGGCAAACACCAGCGGATGCACCAGGTGGTCCAGCGCGCCATGCGACGGCACCGCCCGGGCGGACGCATAGGTGAACGGCAGGAAGTCGTTGCGCACGAGCCAGACGAGATGCGGCGCCATCACCACTAGCGCCACCGCGAGCGCCAGCCACGGGCCGGGGGTCGCGAGCGCGCGGCGGGCATCGCGATCGAGCAGCAGGAACAAAGCGAGCGGCGCCGCCAGCACGGCGACAAAATATTTGGCCCACAGCGCCATCCCGAGCGCGAGGCCAAGCAGCAGCCAGTCGGCGGTGCGGCCGTGCCGCAGCCCGGAGCGGAACGCGAGGCCGGCGAGCGCCCAGAACGGCAGCTGGATCACGTCATGATTGAACTTGGGAGCGGTGTAGTTGAAATAGTGCAGGCCGTCGATGATGAGGACCGCCACCAGCGCGCCGACGGCGCCGACCAGCGGCCGCGCCGCCGCGAACACCGCGGCGAAGGTCGCGACGATCACGATCTCGCTGAGCGCGTAATAGGCGAGGTCGGTGCCGAACAGGCGATAGGCGATCTCGACCAGCCACCAGGGCAGCGGCGGCAGCTTGTCGTAGCCGAGTTGCCATTCGCGCCCATAGGTGAGCGCCTCGATGAGGTCGAGCGGCAGGTTTTTGTAGAGCACGGTGGGCAGCGCCGTCCACACCGCCGCATGCAGCGCCGCGAACGCGGCGAAAGCCGCGCCGGGACGCCGTTCGATCCATGCGGCGAGCGGAACGGCCACTCATCCGCCCCCGGAGACGCCGCCCCCGGCCAGCTCCGGCACCACCCACAGGGGCGGCTCGCCGCGATGGACGCGCTCGACGTTGTCGAAGGCGTTGCGCAGCCGGGCGGCGTGGTTGTCCCAGGTGGGCCCGGCGAAATGCGCGGTCAGCACCACGTTGTCGAGCTTGAACAGCGGATTGTCGGCGGGCGGCGGCTCGCGGTCGAACACGTCGAGGCCGGCGCCGAACAGCTTGCCGGCGCTCAAGGTGCGGTAGAGCGCGGCTTCGTCGATCACCGGGCCGCGACAGGTGTTGACGAGGATCGCGCTGGGCTTCATCAGCGCCAGCTCCCCCTCCCCGATCATGTGGCGGGTCGACGCATTGAGCGGCACGTGCAGCGACACGACGTCGGAGGTGCGCAGCAATTCGCGCAGCAGGTGGAAGCGCACGCCGAGCGCGTCCTCGGCGTCCTCGCTCAGGCGCACGATGTCGTAATAGGCGACCCGCATGCCGAAGGCGCGGGCGAGACGCGCCACCTTCTTGCCGATGGTGCCGAGGCCGACGATGCCGATGGTCTTGTTGTAAAGCTCGTACATGCGCGGCACCGGCCCGTTGCCGCGCCAGCGGCCGGCCGACACACTGCCGTGCTGCCAGATGACCTTGCGCGACACCGCGAGCATCAGCATCAGGGCGTGCTCGGACACAGCGATGGCGTTGGCGCCGCCGTTGTTGGCGATCGGCACTTTGGCGCGGCGCGCCGCCTCGAGGTCGACGCTGTCGTACCCGGCGCTCAGCAGCTGCACCAGGCGCAGCCGCGGCGCGGCGCGATAGAAATCGTCGGACATTTTCACGTGCGGGTAGCACAGCATGTACTGCGCCTCGCGCACCGCGGCGGCCAGTTCCGCGCCGTCGCCGCGCGCCAGCGCCAAGTCAAAGCCTGACGGCGCCATCTCGCGGGCGATCTCGCCGACGTCGGCCGACGGCGCCACGAAAACGATCTTCGGCTGCATGCGGTCTTCTCCCTAGGGGGGCGGAGGCAGTCGCGCGGGTTGGCGCCGACCGGCAGTTCGCGTCCCCTCGGCGAAGTGCTAGCCTACCGCGCCCGCATTCTCCAGAGAGGAGCCCTTGCCTTGTCCACAAAGATCAAGGTCGGCAACAGCGTCATCCACCGCATCGTCGAGCAGGAGGCGCCGTTCTTCCCGGCGTTCCAGTTCTTCCCCACCCTGAGCAAGGAGCTTTACGAGGAGAACCGGGCGTGGCTGCAGCCAGCGTTCATCGACGCGTCGGACCGCGTCATGCTGTGCATCCAGAGCTACCTGGTGCAGACGCCGCACCACAACATCCTGATCGACAGCTGCGTCGGCAACGACAAGCCGCGCCCGACGCGCCCGTTCTGGAACATGATGAGTTCGGACCGGTTCGAGAAGGGCCTGGCGGCGACCGGCGTCGGCATCGGCGACATCGATTTCGTCATGTGCACGCACCTGCACACCGACCACGTGGGCTGGAACACGCGGCTCGAGAACGGCCGCTGGGTGCCGACCTTTCCCAACGCCCGCTACGTGTTCGCCGACCGCGAGCTGGCGTTCTGGACCAAGCGCCAGAAGGACGACCCGGCCGCCTGCCCGTGGGTCGAGGATTCCGTGCTGCCGATCGTTGCCGCTAACCGCGCCGACGTGGTCAAGAGCGCGCACGCGTTCAACGATCTTGTCACCCTGATCCCGACGCCCGGCCACACCATCGACCATTACTCGGTGCAGGTCGGCAAGCCGGGCGCCGACGCGATCATCACCGGCGACATGATCCATTCGCCGCTGCAGGCGCGCTATCCCGAGCTGGGCATGCTGGCGGA
>DASZJC010000170.1:0-1976 GCA_035948495.1 Xanthobacteraceae bacterium
GCCCCGGTCGGCTGAGCGAAGGTCGCCACCATGCGCATCAAGGCGAACGGGATCACCATCAACTGCGAGATCGACGGCGCCGACGGCGCGCACTGGCTGGTCTTGAGCAACTCGCTCGCCACCGACGTGTCCATGTGGGACCAGCAGGCGGCCGACCTCAGACGCTCGTTCCGCGTGCTGCGTTACGACCAGCGCGGCCACGGCGGCACGGACGCGCCGGCCGGCCGCTACACGTTCGATCTCCTGATCGCGGACGTGCTGGCGCTGTTCGATGCGCTCGCGATCCGGCGCGCGCATTTCGGCGGCCTCTCCATGGGCGGCGCCACCGCGCTCGGCCTGGCGCTGCGCCATCCCGACCGGATCGATCGGGCGATCATTTGCGATTCCGGCTGCGCCTCGACCCCGGCCACCAGCCAGCAGTGGGAGGAGCGGATCGCGGCCGCGCGCCAGGGCGGCATGGAGGCGATGGTCGAATCGACCATCGCCCGCTGGTTCCCGCCCGAGACCGTCAAGGCCAACCCGCCGCATCTCGACAAGGTGCGGGCGATGATCCGCGCGACGCCGGTCGAGGGCTTCATCGGCTGCGCGGCGGCGCTCGCGGATCACGACTTCCGCTCGGCCGTCGCCACGGTCACGCGGCCGCTGCTGTTCATCGTGGGCGAAAAGGACGGCACCACCCCGGCCGCCATGCGGCAAATGCACGAGCAGGTGCCGGGGTCGGGGTTCGTCGAATTGCCCGGCGCCGGGCACATTTCCAACATGGATCAGCCGGCGCGTTTCACGAAGGCGATCGCCGAGTTCCTGGCGGCAAACTGAACGGACATTGGCGGCGCGTCCCGGATGCGGTGCGGCACGAAGTGCTGGACCGCTGATCCGGGACCCAGTGCGTTCGGGATCAGCGTGTGGACCCCGGGTCTGCAGCGCATCACTTCGTGCTGCGCTGCGCCCGGGGAACGCTTCAATACTTGCAGCTCAATGCAGGCTCGGCGCCTTGAGGAAGCGGCCGCGATCGGAGGATTCCACCCGCACCTCGAACGTGCGGCCGTCGCGGTAAACCGTGAGCGGCACTTCGACCCCGGCATGGCCGAGCGACCAGACCCGGCGGAACAGCCCGGCGAGGTCGTGCACCTGCGCGCCGCCGACGGCGAGCACGATGTCCCCGGTGTGCAGATCGGCGCGCTCCGCCGGGCCGCGCCCGGCAAGTCCGGCGATCACGATGCGGTTCTCGATCTCGGTGGCATAGAGCCCGAGCCACGGCCGCGGCGGGCGGTTGGGACGGCCGAGGGTAAGGAGGTCGTCGAAGACCGGCTTGAGGAGATTGATCGGGACGATCATGTTGAGATGCTCGGCCTGCCCGCCTTCGCGCGCCTGCTGCACCTGCAGCGAGCCGATGCCGAGGAGGTCGCCGCCGGATCCGATGAGCGCCGTGCCGCCCCAGTTGGGGTGGGCGGGCGCGGTAAAGATCGCCTCGTCGAGCACGTATTCCCAGTAGCCGGCGAATTCCTGTTTCGAGACGATGCGGGCGGCGACCGAGCGCTGGCGCCCGCCGTAACCGGCGACCACTACCGGGTCGCCCACGTCGGCCGAAGTGGAATCCCCCAACGTCAACGCCGGCATGTCGAGCCGCGCCAGCGCCTGCACCAAGCCGAAGCCGGTCGCCTGGTCATAGGCGAGCACATGTCCAGGCACCGCGCGGCCGTCGATCAGGGTGATCCACACGGTCTGCGCCTCGGTGACGAGATACCCGATGGTCAGCACCAAGCCATCGCCGCGGATGAGCACGCCGTTCCCGGCCCGTTCGGTGCCGAGCGTCTCGGCCGTGAAGGCATCGGCCGGAATGATGGTGCGCAGGCCCACCACCGAGGCCAGCGCCCGCTCGAGATCGTAGTCGTAGTTCTCCGGCTTGGGCTGCACGGACGGCGACACTTTCCAGTCGCTCAATGAGGCCATTGCGCAACTCCCTCGCTCAGGGGTCT
>DASZJC010000171.1:0-3865 GCA_035948495.1 Xanthobacteraceae bacterium
AACACGAGGCCGCTCGCGAGGGCGGCGAGAATCATCGCCATGGCGTCACCCTCCGAACCCGTGGCGCATGATCGCGACCACCACCATCGCGGTCGCCATGAACACGAGCGTGGCGAGGATCGAGCGCGGCGACAGGCGCGCGATGCCGCACACGCCGTGGCCGGAGGTGCAGCCGCCGCCGAGCCGGGTGCCGAAGCCGACCAGCAGCCCGGCCGCGACGACGATCGCCCAGCTTGCCGGCATGCGCGGGACCGGCACGGGATCGCCGAGCGCGCCCATGAGCAATGGCGCCGCCACGAGGCCGATGAGGAACGCGAGCCGCCAGGCGCGACCGTCGCCGGCCAGCGCGCCGCCGAGGATGCCGCTCACCCCGGCGATCCGGCCGTTGAGCAGCATCAAGAGGACGGCGGCGAGGCCGATGAGCGCGCCGCCCACGAGGGCGGAAACCGGATCGAACGGTGCCATGCGTGGCCTCCTGTGCCTGCATTGTACCAACAGTCCCAGCGATGCTCCTTGTAATCCGTCACCCTGAGGAGCCGGCCGCAGGCCGGCGTCTCGAAGGGCGACGGCCCCGGCCGATCATCCTTCGAGACGCTCGGCGCGAAGGGCGCCGAGCTCCGGGATGACGGTTACCAATTGGTGCCGTTGATATCACGCGCTGCCCTCCTGCTGGGTTGCGCCAAACTGCGCAACAGCGCATCCCGCGGACACTTCGTTTTGCACCGCCGCGTCAAAACGAAATTGCAAGCTGCGATCTATGGACGGCGTAATCCGCCCAAGCTTGATTCCAACGCCTATTGCAGCAATCATCCACGATGATGGTCACTGCAGCCGAAACCGCTGCTTCCGTCCGCGCCTGGCCGCTCGCGCGGAGCCTGAACCGGCTGGCCCCCTATCTGTACGTGCTTCCCGCAGTCGCCGCTCTGGCGCTGTGGAACTATTATCCGCTGCTGTTTCTCGTCGACCTGTCGTTCCACCGGCTCGACGCGAGCTCGCCGGTACCAAGCTGGGTCGGCCTCACCAACTACCGCGATCTATTGGGCGATCCGCTGTTCTGGCGCGTGCTGCTCAACACTGCGATCTACACGTTTCTGGCGGTGCCGCTCAGCATCGCGTTGGGCCTGGCGCTCGCGGTCGTTCTCAATCAGCGGCTGCTCGGCGCGCGGCTGTTCCGTACCCTGTTCTATACGCCGGTGGTGCTGCCGACCGTGGCGGCGGCTACCATCGCTCTGTGGATCTTCAACTCCAATTACGGGCTGGCCAATTATTTGCTGCAGTTGGTCGGGCAGCCGCCGGTCGAGTGGCTCACCAATTCTTCCTATGCACTGTGGACCGTCATCGCCATCGGCGTGTGGAAGACCTTCGGCTATTTCATGCTGGTGTATCTTGCGGCGCTGCAGGCGCTGCCGCAGGCGGTGCTGGAGGCCGCGAGACTCGACGGCGCGCGACCCTGGGACCGGTTTTGGTCGATCACCTGGCCGCTGCTGCGGCCCACCACTTGGTTCGCCACGGTGATCGCCCTGATCCTCTCCTTCCAGGCGTTCGACTTCGTCAACATCATGACGCAGGGCGGGCCGAGCAATGCCACCAACCTGCTGGTGTTCTACATCTACCAGCACGGGTTCCAGTATTTCGAGCTGGGATTCGCCGCGGCGAGCGCGGTCGTGATGTTCGCCCTGGTGTACGCGCTCTCGGCGCTCGTCAGCTGGTGGTTCAACCGATGACGCGCCGGTTGCTCCGCGCCGCGCTCTATCTGGCCGTGCTGGCGCTGGTCGCGGTCGTCGCCATGCCGATGTATTGGCTGCTGGTGACCGCGTTCAAGGCGAGCGACGAAATTTTCACGGCCACGCCGCGCTGGCTGCCCGCCGCTCTCGAATGGCGGAATTTCGTCACCGCCTGGCAGGGCGCCGCGTTCGGTCGCTATTTCGTCAACAGCCTGATGGTCGCGGCCGCAATCCTGCTGCTGCAACTCGCTACGTCGAGCCTCGCCGCCTTCGCGCTGGCCCGGCGCCGTTTCGCCGGCCGCGGCGTTATCCTGCTCGGCGTCATCGGCGCCCTGATCATCCCCATCCAGGTGACGTTTCTGGCGAATTTCATCACGTTGCAGCGCTTCGGCTGGCTCGACAGCTACTGGGCGCTCGTCGCGCCTTTTGCCGCGAGCGCGTTCGGCACGTTCCTGCTGCGCCAGGCGTTCCTCGCCGTGCCGGAAGCGCTCGAGGACGCCGCGCGGCTCGACCGCTGCACCGGGTTGGCCTTCCTGTGGCACTTCCTGCTGCCGCTGTCGCGACCGACCGTGCTCGCCTTCACCCTTGTCGCACTGGTCACGCATTGGAACGATTATTTCTGGCCGCTGATCGTCACCAATCGCGACGAGATCCGCACGCTGCCGATCGGCCTTGCCATGTTCGTCACCCAGGAGGTGACGACCGACTGGAACCTGCTGATGGCCGCGACGCTTTTCGTAGCGGCGCCGATGCTGATCATCTTCTTCTTCACCCAGCGCTATTTCATCCGCAGCCACATCCATGCGGGACTCAAGCGCTAGCGCATGTTCCGGCGAAGTCGGTGCCGGTTTCGTTCGGGACACGAACGCCGAGATCAAGAGAGGGAGGAAGTGCCAATGAACATTCGCAGGATGTGTGCCGGTTTGCTCGCGGCCGCGGCAACGGCGTGGGCGACGGCGGCCTTTGCCGCCGAGCCCGTGCAACTGAGCTTCTGGTACCCGGTCGACCTCGGCGGTGGGCTCGCCAAGGTGATCGACGGCCTGGTTGCCGATTTCAACAAGGGGCATCCCGATATCCAGGCCACCGCGACCTACACCGGCAGCTACGACGTCACGCTGCAGAAGATCCAGGCCGCGAAGCTCGCCGGGACCTTGCCGGACGTCGCGGTCACGGAAATCAGCTCGGTGCCGGTGCTCGCGGCGCTCGGCGCCGCCCAGCCGCTCGACGAGCTGGTCGCCGCGTCGGGCGGCAAGCAGTTCCTCGCCCGGTTCTGGCCGTCGATGCTGCTCAATTGCGTCTACGACGGCCGGGTCTACGGCGTGCCGTTCCAACGCTCGACCCCGGTCATGTATTACAACAAGGACGCATTCGCCGAGGCCGGTCTCGACCCCGAGAAGCCGCCCCTCACCTGGGACGAGCTGGCGAGCGCCGCGCAAAAACTGACCCGGCGCGAGGGCGATCGCACCGCGCGCTGGGGTCTCGAACTGCCGCTCGAGGCGTTCAACTGGTTCTACTACGCCCTCGCCTACGCCAACGGCGGCGAAACGCTCAGCGCCGACGGCACCAAGGTGCTGTGGGATCAGCCGAAAAATCTCGAAGCGCTGCAGTTCTGGTACGACCTCGTCAACAAGTACAAGGCGACGCCCGCCTACACCCCGTGGAACGACGGCGCGCAGGAATTCGTCGCCGGCAAGACAGCGATGGTCTGGCACTCCACCGGGTCGCAGGCGTTCATGCGCCAGCACGTGAAGTTCCGCTGGGGCCTCGGCCGCATCCCCAAGCATACCGAGTTCGGCCCACCCTCGGGCGGCGGCAACATGGTGTTGTACGCGACCGATCCCGCGCGACGGAAAGCGGCATGGACGTTCATCACCTGGATGAGCGACGCGCCGCAGGCGGCACGGTGGAGTATCGCGTCGGGCTATCTTGCCACCAACATCGCGTCCTGGGACCGGCCGGAGATGCAGGCGCTCGTCAAGGAACACCCCGAAGTGCTGGTAACGAAAGAGCAGCTCAAGGACGCCAAGGTCGAGCCGGCCTCGGCCAAATACGCCCCGGCGCGCGACATATTGAACGCGCTCATCAAGGACGTGCTCGCCAACAAGGCGTCGCTCGAGCCGGCGACCAGGCAGGCGGTCGAG
>DASZJC010000172.1:0-2499 GCA_035948495.1 Xanthobacteraceae bacterium
CACATATTGGCCCGCACCGGCCGGATAGGCTAGAAAGGCCTCGCTGCCCGGCCTGAGCCGTCAGGCGGCCGCGAACCCACCGCGCCGAATCGGAAGAAAGAGCTTTGCGCGAGCTGTTCTCCCACGACTGGAAGCCGAGGATCCAGCGGTTCCTGCTCGACATCGACGCGCGCGTCGACTCGACGGTATTCCGCACCGGCGCCTGGGTACGGGAATTCTACGAGCGCTTCTCCACCTTCATGGACCGTTTCCACGTGTCCGGCTGGCGGCGGCTCCTGGTGGAAATCCTATCGGAGGCGGCAACGCTCGGCACCGGCGGGCTCGTGGTGCTGCTGGCGCTGGCCATTCCGGCCTTCCGCGACACGTCGGACGACGACTGGCTGAAAAAATCCGAGCTCGCGGTCACGTTTCTCGACCGCTACGGCAACGAGATCGGCACCCGCGGCATCCGCCACAACGATTCGGTCCCGCTCGACCAGTTTCCCGATCACCTGATCAAGGCGGTGCTGGCGACCGAGGACCGGCGCTTCTACGACCATTTCGGCATCGACATTTCCGGCATTTTCCGCGCCTTTTCCGCCAACGCCCGCGCCGGCGGCGTGGTCCAGGGCGGCTCCTCGATCACCCAGCAGCTCGCCAAGAACCTGTTCCTCAACAACGAGCGCACCCTCGAGCGCAAGATCAACGAAGCGTTCCTGGCGCTGTGGCTGGAGAGCCGGCTGAGCAAGAACGAGATTCTCAAGCTTTATCTCGACCGCGCCTACATGGGCGGGGGCGCGTTCGGAGTCGACGCCGCGGCACAATATTATTTCGGCAAATCCGTGCGCGACGTGAACCTCGCCGAGGCGGCGATGCTCGCCGGCCTGTTCAAGGCGCCGACCCGGTTTGCCCCGCACGTCAACCTGCCGGCCGCCCGCGCGCGCGCCAACGTCGTGCTCGACAACCTGGTCGACGCGGGATTCATGACCGAGGGCCAGGTGTTCGGCGCCCGGCGCAATCCGGCGACCTCGATCGACCGGCGCGACGACCACGCGCCCAATTACTATCTCGATTGGGCGTTCGACGAGATGAAGAAGCTCGTCGACACGTTTCCGAAGTCGATGAACGAGCGGGTGTTCGTGGTGCGCACCGCGGTCGACGTCGGCCTGCAGCGCGAGGCGGAAACCGCGATCGAAAGCTCGCTGCGGCAATACGGCCACGAATATCACGCCACCCAGGCGGCGTCGGTGATCATAGACACCGACGGCGGCGTGCGCGCCATGGTGGGCGGCCGCGACTACGGCCAGAGCCAGTTCAACCGCGCGGTCGACGCGCTGCGTCAGCCCGGCTCCTCGTTCAAGCCCTATGTCTACGCCACCGCGCTCAGCAACGGCTTCAAGCCGACCTCGATCGTGGTCGACTCGGCCGTCTGCATCGGCAACTGGTGTCCGCACAATTATTCCGGCGGCTATGCCGGCTCGATGACGCTGACCCAGGCGCTGGTCCGCTCGATCAACACGATCGCGGTGAAGCTGTCGATCGCGATCGGCAAGGGCAACCCCAAGCGCGGCCGCGCCGAGATCGTCAAGACCGCCAAGGCGATGGGATTGCGCACGCCGCTGCCCGACACGCCCTCGCTGCCGATCGGCGCCGACGAGGTGACCGTGCTCGACCACGTCGGCGCCTATGCGACCTTCCCCAATCTCGGCAAGGCGGTCACGCCGCACGCGCTGCTCGAAGTGCGCACGGCGGGGGGCGATCTCGTGTGGCGCTGGGACCGCGACGGCAAGAAGCCGCGCCAGGTGCTCAGGCCCGACGTCGCCCAGAACATGATCTTCATGATGAACAAGGTGGTGGAGGAAGGCACCGGCCGGCGCGCGCAACTCGACGGCATCAAGGCCTCCGGCAAGACCGGCACCACCAATGCGTACCGCGACGCCTGGTTCATGGGCTACACCGGCAACTTCGTCGGCGGCGTGTGGTTCGGCAACGACGACTACAGCCCCACCAACCGCATGACCGGCGGATCGCTTCCGGCGATGACGTGGCACGAGATCATGACCTATGCGCATCAGGGCATCGAGATCAAACCGCTGCCCGGCCTCGGCCCCGCGTCGCAACCCAAGCAGCCGGTCGTGTCCGAGGCCGCCCCGAACGAGGTCGCGCCGCATCCGGTGCAGTTGAACCGCCGCGCCGCCGACGTGTTGGTGCGGGTCGAGCGCATGATGGAAAACGCCGCGCGCGCGCTCGCCACGGTTCCGCCCGCCGGGGCCCAGCGCGGCGCCGGCGCAGAGCGCGAGGGCGCCGTCGCGTCCGCCTCCGGCGCAACGACCCCGGTGCGCGGCGATTGAGCGCGGCGCGCCGCGCGCGAGCGGCCGCGGGTGCCGGCGCTCCGATTTGGATGTGACGATGTTGGAGCCATCGTGAAACTTCTGTTCGGATCCTTCCTCACCATCCTGGTCGCCGCTGCGCTCGGCCTCGGCGCCACCTGGTTCGCCCTCACGCGCGGGACCGCGTTCG
>DASZJC010000173.1:0-12587 GCA_035948495.1 Xanthobacteraceae bacterium
TTCCGCGCGTGCCCGCCCATGGGCACGATGCTGTGCGCAAAGATCGTCCCGGAGATCGGCGGCGATACGGTCTTTCACAGCATGACCGCGGCCTACGAAAGCCTGTCCGACCGCCTGCAGCAGTTCGTCTCGGGACTCGAGGCGGTGCACGATTTCAAGCCGTTCAAGGCATTGTTTGCCGAAACCGAGGAAGGCTGGCGCAAGTTGCGGCATTTCGAGGAGATCTACCGCCCGGCCACGCATCCGGTCGTGCGCGTCCATCCCGTGTCGGGAAAGAAGGCGCTGTTCGTCAACCCGCAGTTCACGCTGTTCATCAAGGGCATGGAGGAACGCGAGAGCCGCGCGCTGCTCGACACATTGTTCCGCGTGACGAGCGTGCTCGAGCACCAATATCGCCATCGCTGGGAACCCGACATGGTCGTGTTCTGGGACAACAGGTCGACCCAGCACGCGGCCGTGCACGACTATTATCCGCAGCGCCGCCTGATGGAGCGGGTCACGATCAAAGGCGACCGCCCGCACGGCAGCGGCGAGGTCGCCAGCGCCTCCGAGCTGCGGAAATTCAAGATGCCCCCGCTGATGTCGCTCAAGGAGCGGGCGCTTCGCCAGCACGAGCGAACGTAACCGGCCATTGCAATCGCGCCGGAACAGGTCTGCGTCTCAGGGCAGTTATACTAACGGCCGCTAACTTTCACCCGTCATGCCCGGCCTTGTGCCGGGCATCCACGTCTTGGGAGCAGAAACAAACAAAGGCGTGGATGGCCGGGACAAGCCCGGCCATGACGGCGTGGACGAGCCGGCGCAAGGGGCCGCTGGTATTAACCCGGCGTGACCACCAATACCCCTGCGCCCGACGCGACAGCGTCCGCCGACGCGGTCAGGGGCCTGCCGTTGCCGGTCAATTTTATCGGTTTCCCTTACCCCGTCTAAATCGTTTGAGAACAATCTGGCGGCACCGGCGACTGCCGAACTCCGGGGGTAGAGCCATGTTCCCTTGGTCGTGGCGCTGATAGCAGGGACCACCCTGCTCTACAGCGCCAGCGTGTTCCAGTACCACGGCTATTTCTGGGCCGATCGACTCTGTCAGGCGGCACCCGCGCTTTGCGCCGCACTGGGTTGGCTTGGCGACCGCCGCCGTGGCCGTTTTCTATTTTTACAAGGTGAGCCTGAATTCCTGACCGCCCAAGAACGATGCCGGCCGGTCGAGTCATAATGACGCCTTGATTACAGCGCGCTGCCCCGCCTATACCCGTGCGATGGTCCCCACGCCGGGGATATATCGGGGGGAAGCGTGTTGGTGCGGTCGATCGCGATCCTGTTTTGCGCCCTGTTTTGCGCGGCGCCCGCCGGCGCGGCGCCATGCGGCGGCGATTTCAACGCCTTCCTCTCCGCCATGTCGCGCGAAGCCGCGGCCGCCAGCATCTCGCGCAGCGTGATCGACAACGCCTTCGCCGGTCTCACGCCGGACGGCGCCGTGCTCGCCTTCGACCGGCGCCAGCGCGGCACGTTCCGCAAAAGCTTCGAGGCATACGCCGCGACCCGCGTCGTCCCCGCCCGCATCAGACGCGCCAAAGCGCTGATGCAGCGCCATGCCGCATTGCTCGCGCGCATCGAGCGCCAATTCGGCGTGCCGGGCACGCTGCTGATGGCGATCTGGACGCTGGAAAGCGACAATGGCACCGGGGACATGGGCAAATTGCCGGTGATCCGCACGCTCGCCACCCTGGCGCACGATTGCCGGCGCAGCGAACTGTTCCAGCGCGAGCTGATCGCCGCGCTGCAGATCGTCCAGCGCGGCGACCTTTCCCAGCGCGACCTGATCGGCGCCTATGCGGGCGAGATCGGCCAGACGCAGTTTCTGCCGTCGTCCTACATCAAATACGGCGTCGATTACGACGGCAACGGACGCATCGATCTCCGCCACAGCGTGCCCGACGTGCTCGCCTCGACGGCCAACCTGCTCAAGGTCAACGGCTGGCGCGCCGGCGCCCCGTTCGGCGAGGGCAGCGCGAATTTCGAGGTCATGCGCGAGTGGAACCGGTCGGTGGTGTACCGCAAGACCATGGTTCTGTTTGCCGAGCGGCTCGGGCAACCGTGAGGCTCAAGCTTACGACGCGTTCGCACGGTTTACAATCTTTGCAGGATAAGCTAAGCTTGCCCCTGGGCTGCGTGACTGCGAGGGGCGAACATGTGCAATCTGTGGCATTGGATTGTCGGCAATGGTAATAAACTCGTTTTCGATTTGATCCTCACTGGCCTTCTAGCGTACCCGCTCTTCCATTACATGATCCTCGGGTGGAAGCGCCGAGTGGAAGAACTCGAGGACAGCCTGTCGCTCCAGGCCAAGAGGACCTACCTCAAGCTGTTTCGCCACCTCCCCGCAGACAGTTGGACGGACAAGCGGGTCGAGGATGAATTCTATCAATTGTATCGGTGGGCTTACGGACGAAAATGGTTTATCGCCCCGATTGCGTTTGCTGTGGTCATCGCTTTGATCACAAATTTCGTCGTGGCCGAAGATTTGATACGGCTTGCGAAAGCCACCGACCTGAAGACAGGACTTCTTACAGCGCCGGCTGCGATGGCGGGGGCATATACCTTCGTCACCTACGACTTTTTTGCCCGGGTTCAACGACGGTGTTTGCTGGCAGCGGACATCCTGCGAGGAGGGTTGCGGTTGGCGATCGCGATCCCGATGGGATTTGCGTTTGCCGCGTTGTTTAAGGACGAAGTGGGCCCGTTCATCGCATTTGCTGTTGGCGTGTTCCCGTTGGGCGATCTGCTTGCGATGCTGCGCCAAATAGCAAATGAAAAACTGAATCTTAAAATAGGCCAGGCTCGCACGGGCTCGCGGGTGGTGCAATTGCTGGGCGTCGACCCGAACACCGCCGATCGGATCGAAGATGCGGACATCTCTACGATTCCGCAACTGTCGACATGCGATCCCGTCGATCTCGCGATGCGAGCCTGTCTTCAGTTTCGTTTTGTGGCGAACATGTGCAGCCAAGCATTGGCCTGGATCTATCTCGGGGCCAAGCCCGACGAGGACAGTTCGGCCGGGGCGAAGGCCGACGACGATCGCATTTCGAAGCTCAACGAACTGAGGCCGCTGGGTCTGGCCGGTGCCCTCGAAATCAAGGATCTTATGCGCGACTTGGCGAGCCCTGACCCCGCGACGGGCGCCAAGGCAAAGGCCGTTCTGGATGCAGCGGCAGCAGCGGTGAAGCTGCCGGTCGACGGACTGAGGCATACCTTTGAGGAAATCGACTCTGCGCCCCATGCGAAGTTTCTTTATGATGCGTTGTTTGGACCCCAGACTGTAGCTGGTTCGTCGGGAAGTTCGACCGCACCCAGCGCGCCCGGAGGAGCGAGCCCACCCGGCTCGCCCGGAGGTCCAACTTCAACCGGGTCGCCCGGAGGTCCCATCGGAGATGGATCGCACGGCGGTCCGACCGCGCCCTAATCGTCTGGACTGCCGAACCGAGGTGGCTGAGGGCAACCGTGAGTGTTTTGTCTGCCGCATTTTCTTACGAAAAACCGGTTCCCACCTTTCCGGAAAACGCTTTACTGCCCTTGCGCCAATTCCGGATACTTGCGCAGCCGCGCCTCGTTGAGGAGATGGATGGCGAAGCAGACGATCGCGCCGGCGGCGAACGGCAGCGCGGAAAAGAGATAGAGCCGCTCGACCGGCAGCCCGACGAACAGCGCGCCCGCCAGCGGTCCGACGATGGCGCCGAACCGGCCGATGCCGAGTTGCCAGCCTGAGCCGTTGGCACGCAGCATGGTCGGATAGATCATCGCGCCCACCACGTTGATGCCGGACTGGATGCCGAGCACCAGCGCGCCGGCGAAGAACGTCGCGGTCAACAGCGCCGCGGGCGAGGTCGTGCCGGCATAGCCGATCGAGCTTACGACCGGCACCGCGATCACGAACAGGATGGCGATGGCGAGGAAGCGGTGGCGCTGGAGCCACCAGCACAGCACGAGCGCGCCGACGGTGCCGCCGACCTGCAGCAGCGCGCCGGCGAGCGCCGCCACCGTGGGCGCCGCATGCACCGCCGTCATCAAGGTCGGCGTCCAGCTGATCAGGAAGAAGTAGCCCATCAGGTTGAGGGCGAACATGAGCCAGGTGAGCGGCGTGATCGCCGCCAGCCCGTTGCCGAACAGATAGATCGGGTTCGAGCTCGGCGACTGCTTCTCGTCCTCGATGACGAAGCGCGCGTCGGGCGGGACGGCGTAGTCCGGCCGGATCGCCGCGATGAGCTTGACCATCTTGCGGCGCTGGCTTTCGTGCAGCGCCATGAATTTGATCGACTCGGGGAGGCCGACGATCGCGCCGAGCGCGGCCACGACCGGCGCCACGCCGCCGATCTTGAACAGGATCGGCCAGCCGTAGCGGGGAACGAGCACGGCCGCGGCAAAGCCCGCCAGCGCGCCGCCGAGCGGCACGAGCCCGACCGCGATGATGGCAAGCGTCGCGCGCAGGTGCCGCGGCGCCGACTCGGCGTTGACCGCGACCACGTTGGGGATCACGCCGCCGATGCCGAGCCCGGCGAACAGCCGCAGCCAGGACAGCTCGGCCAGGTTCGTCGCATAGGCGGCCCGGTAGGTGAGCACCCCGAACAGCAGATTGCACAGGATGAGCGCGGTCTTGCGGCCGTAGCGGTCGCCGACCCAGCCGAATATCTGCGAGCCGAACAGCACGCCGATGTTGCTGGCGCTCAGCACCAGGCCGAGGTCCTTCGGAGATACATGCCAGGCGGCGATCAGATGCGGCGCCGCAAACGCGATGGCGCCGATGTCGTAGCCGTCGATCATCGCGATCACCACCGACCAGGCCATCAGCTTGATCTGAAACGCGCCGACCCCGTACTGGTCGAGGAATTGCGAGACTTGCACCTGCGGAGCGCGGGCTTGCGCCGCCGCGCTTTCCCTTTCGACGGCCATTGTTTCCTCCGGAACGGCTTTTGTGGCCGCGCAGGGTAGGACAGGCGAGGCGCCCGGTACAGCGCGAACCTAGAGCATGTCCCGTTCCTTCGGAATCGGGACATGCTCTAGGATTACGACGTGGCGCATGTTCTTCTCGGCGAACCGGTATCCACCCCGGATCAAGTCCGGGGCAGGCTTTCGCCGGAACATGCGCTAGAATTTGGCTTGGGCCGCTGTCCGAGGGAGATCGGCATGACAAGCTACGTTGTCCGCATCAACGGCTTTGCGCGCGCGGTAGAGTCACCCGACCCGGAGAAGCCGCTGCTTTACGTGTTGCGCGGCATGGGGCTTACCGCCGCAAAGTTCGGCTGCGGGCTCGGGCAGTGCGGCGCCTGCATGGTGCTTGTCGATGGGCGCGCTGCGCCGGCATGCCTGACCACGATCGCCGATGCCAACGGCAAGTCTGTCACCACCCTCGAAGGGCTGACACCCCATCCGCTGCAGGCCGCTTTCATCAAGGAGCAGGTGCCGCAATGCGGCTACTGCACCAGCGGCATGATCATGAGCGCCGCCGCGCTGCTCGCCGAGAAAGCCGAGCCGAGCGAGGACGAAATTCGCTCGGCGCTCGACCGCAATCTGTGCCGCTGCGGCACCTACCCCCGGGTCGTGCGCGCCGTGATGGCCGCCGCGCGGCAGGGAGGCTGACATGACGATCGACGCCACGCCGTCCCGCCCCTCCCGCCGCGCGATCCTCAAGGGCGGCGCTCTCACCGTCGGCTTCGCGCTGAGCGGCGGGCGCGGCGAAGTCTTCGCGCAAGACGCCGCGGCCGCATCGCGCGTCCTCGACCCCGGCCAGGTTGACGCGTTCCTCGCCGTGAACGCCGACGACACGGTGACCGTATTCTGCGGCAAGGTCGATCTCGGGCAGGGCCTGCGCATCGCCATCCGCCAAATGGCGGCCGAGGAGCTCGGCATCGGCGTCGACAAGATCAAATATGTGGAGGGCGACACGGCGCTCACGCCCAATCAGGGGCGCACGTCCGGATCGAGCGGCATCCAGCGTGGTGGCGTGCAGATCCGCCAGGCGGCCGCCACCGCGCGCAAGGCGCTGGTCGATCTGGCGGCGCAACGGCTCGGCGCCAAGCCCGACGACCTCGCGGTGCAGGACGGCCAGGTGCTGCCGAAGGCCGGCGGCAAAGGACTGCGCTTTGCCGAACTCATCGGCGACCGCCGCTTCGGCCTCAAGGTCGATCCCCAGGCGCCGGTCAAAGATCCCGCCGCCTACCGCATCGTCGGCAAGCCGCTGCCACGGCCGGACGTGCCGGCGAAGTGCACGGGCCGCCACACCTACGTCCACGACTTCGCCGTCCCGGGGATGCTGCACGCGCGCGTCATCCGTCCGCCTGCCATCGGCGCCGAGCTTGTCGCGGTCGACGAGTCATCGATCGCCGCTCTCGACGCCAGAACCGTGCGCGTCAAGAATTTCCTCGCCGTCGTCGCCGCCGACGAATGGACCGCGGTGCGTGCCGCCCGCAGCCTGCGCGCACAATGGAGCGCGTGGGCGGGCTTGCCCGAGCAGGCGAAGCTCGCCGCGACGCTGCGCGCCGACCCGGACCTCACCGACGAGGTTCTGGTCAAGAAGGGAACGCCCGGTTCGTTCCCGAACGGCTCCACGCGCATTGCGGCCACTTATTTCTGGCCGATGCAGAGCCACGCCTCGCTCGGTCCCTCGTGCGCGATCGCCGACGTGCGCTCCGACGGCGCCACCGTGTGGACGGCGTCGCAAGGCACCCACGGCAATCGCGCGACCTTTGCTCGCTTCCTCGGCCTGCCGCCCGACAAGGTGCGACTCATCTATCTCGAGGGCTCCGGCTGCTACGGCATGAACGGTCACGAGGACGCGGCCGCCGACGCCGCCGTGATCTCGCGCGCGGTCGGACAACCGGTACGCGTGCAATGGTCGCGCGAGGACGAGCTTGGGTGGGATCCCAAGGGGCCGCCGCAGCTGCTCGATATTTCCGGCGCGGTCGGCGACGGACGCATCCTCGACTGGCGCACCGAGATGTGGCTGCCGCGCGCGACGCGCGGGTTGCCTGACATTCCCCTGCTCGGGCCGCACGCGGCCGGGCTCGATCAGGTGCACGGCATAAATCCCGGCCTCGTCTCGCAAAACGGCGATCCTCCTTATGCGGCCGACAACGTCCAGGTCGTGGTGCATTGGCTCAAGGACGCGCCGCTGCGTCCGGCGCCGCTGCGCTCGCCCGGCAAGCCGGCCAACTGCTTTGCGGTCGAGAGCTTCGTCGACGAATTGGCCGTTGCCGCAGGTCTCGACCCGGTGGAATTCCGCCTGCGCGGGCTTGGCGATCCGCGCGGCGTCGACGTGATCAAGCGCACGGCCGCCCTGATGCGATGGCAGCCGCGGCCATCGCCCGGCCCCGACACGGCCGCGGCGATCGCGCGTGGGCGCGGCCTCTCCTATGTCCACTACAAGCACAGCGAAACCTACGTGGCGATGGGCATGGAGGTCGCGGTCGATCGATCGAGTGGACGCATCAAGGTCGAGCGCGTCGCCTGCGCGCACGACTGCGGGCAGATCATCAACCCCGACGGCGTGCGCGCCCAAGTCGAGGGATGCATACTGCAGACGCTCAGCCGCGTGCTGAAGGAGGAAGTGACGTTCGACCGCTCGCGCGTGGTGAGCGTCGACTGGTCGACCTATCCGATCCTGACCTGCTCGGAGGCGCCCCGGCTCGACATCGACCTGATCGACCGGCCGGCCGAGCGGCCGTTCGGCGCCGGCGAAGCGGCCTGCGCGCCGGTCGGCGCGGCGCTCGCCAATGCGGTCTTTGACGCGACCGGGGCGCGCTTGCGTACCGTTCCATTCACGCCCGAGCGCGTGAAGGCGGAGCTGGGCCGGAAGTCGACCTAAACGCGGCGGCGGCCGTCGGGCCGACCGGTTCTCAGAAGCGCCCATGCGCGCCATCGCCCCCTTACCCGCGCGTGCAGGGTTAAGGTAGCCTCAAGCGCAAGGACGCCCCGCGAACACCGATCCTGCGCACGCCCATGGCGAAACTTCCCCGCCGCACGTTTCTGCATCTCGTCGCAGGTGCCGCCGCGCTCCCGGCCGCCGCGCGGATCGCGAGCGCCCAAACCTACCCGTCGCGGCCGGTGCGCCTGGTCGTCGGGTTTGCCCCCGGCGGCGGGAACGACATCGTCGCGCGCATCATGGGTCAGTGGCTTTCGCAGCGGACCGGCCAGCAATTCTTCATCGAGAACCGGCCGGGCGCGGGCACCAACATCGCGACCGAGGTCGTCGTCAACGCGCCGCCGGACGGCTACACGCTGCTCCTCGCCGGTCTTCCCAACGCCTATAACGCGGCGCTCTACGACAAGCTCAAGTTCAATTTCATCCGCGACGTCGTGCCGGTCGCGGGCGTCGCGCGCGGCCCCCTCGTCATGGTGCTGCATCCGTCGGTTCCGGCGAAAACGGTCCCCGCGTTCATCGCTTACGCCAAGGCCAACCCCGGCAAGGTCAACATGGCCTCGTCCGGGACCGGGGGCGGAGGCCATCTCGCCGGGGAACTGTTCAAGATGATGGCGGGCGTCGACCTGGTCCACGTGCCCTATCGCGGCAATGGACCTGCACTTGCCGCCCTGCTCGGCGGACAAGTCGAGGTCCTGTTCCCCACGCTCGCTTCGTCGATCGCGTACATCAGAGCCGGCACGCTGCGCGGCCTCGCGGTCACCGGCGCGATGCGTTCGGACGCGCTGCCGGACCTTCCGACCGTAGGCGAGTTTGTCCCCGGCTACGAGGTGACCGCGTGGTACGGCGTGGGCGCGCCCAAGGGCACGCCCGCCGAGGTCATCGACAAGCTCAATAATGAGATCGACGCGGGCCTGGCCGATCCCGAGATGATGGCGCGGTTCGCCGACCTGGGCGACGTGCCGATGCCGATGAGCCCGGCCGCGTTCGCCAAGCTCATCGCCGACGAAACCGAGAAGTGGGGCAAGGTGGTGAAATTCGCCGGCATCAAGCCGGAGTGATCGGCGACGGTGCGCCCGCCGCCACGGGGCGCGGCGGCTTGCTCTGCGCGCGCCGTCCATTGCATAATGCGGGAAATTCGAACGGACGCGATGAACAGATGGAGGGCTACGAATGGCCTATACCCTCGAGCAATTGAGCGCCGACATCCGCCAGGCTCTCAAGGCGGATGCCGGGCTTGCCGGCAAGCAGGCGGTGTGCGAACTCGTGTCGAAAGTCCTGCTCGACCGGGAATTCGTCGCCCAGCACCTGACGGCCGAGCAGTGCCGCCCGCGCAAAGTGCTGTACGAGGATCCGGAGCTGGGCTTCTGCGTTTGCGGCCATGTCTACGAGGATGTCTCGAACGGCACGCCGCACGACCATGGTTCGAGCTGGGCGATTTACGGCGTGGCGGCCGGCGACACGGAAATGACCGACTGGCGCATCGTCAAGCGCGGCGAGGGGGACGCGCCCAATCTGGTCGAGCGCGCCAAGACCTATCTCATGCGGCCGGGCGACAGCCACCTTTACGACGTCGGCGCGGTTCACTCGCCGAAGCGAGGCGGACCGACGAAGCTGGTGCGTATCGAGGGCGAGAACCTGGATCGCGTGAAACGCTCGAACATCAAGGCGCTGGAGGTGACGCCGGCGCACTGATCGGTCCCGACCGTCAGCCGGCGGCCGCCGCGCGGACTGGCCCGCCGCGCCTTATCGCTCGCGCGCGTCCTGCAACATCATCGCGGCGCATTTTTCGCCGATCATGATGGCCGGCGCGTTGGTGTTCCCGCCGGGAATCTGCGGCATGATCGAGGCGTCCGCCACGCGCAGCGCCTCGATGCCGTGCACGCGCAGGCGCGGATCGACGACGGCGTCGACCTCGTGGCCCATGCGGCAGGTGCCGACCGGGTGCAGGTTGGAGACGCCGCGCAGGCGGATTTCCTCGACGATCTCATCGTCGCTCCGACAGGCCTCGCCGGGAACGACCTCCTCGACGACGTAGGGCTGCAACGCCGGCTGCCGGGCGATCTCGCGGCACAGCCGCGTGCCGTAGATCAGCGCCTGGAAGTCGTAGTCCGACGCCAGGAAGTTGAAGCGGATCGCCGGCGGGGCGAGCGGATCGGCACTCTTGATCCGCACCGTGCCGCGGCCCTCGGGGCGCAGATGCACCGGGGAGAGGGTGAAGGCGGAGAACGGATGCGGTTTCATGCCGGTGCGCAGCCGCTCGTAGGTGCTCCAGCCGAACATGTTGATCTGCAAATCGGGCTGCTCGAGGCGCGGGTCGCTACGCACGAAGGCGCCGGCATAGATCCCGGCATTCGACAGATGGCCCGAGCGGGTGAAGACGTACTGCACCCCCGACATCAGTTTCCGCAGCGGGCTCGAGGCGAGGTCGTTCAAGGTCACCTTGCGGGCGCAGCGCCACACCAGGTAGGTGTTGAAATGGTCGTGCAGGTTCTTGCCGACCCCCGCCATCTCGCGCACCACGGGGATGCCGAACGCGGCGAGCAGATCGCCCGGCCCCAGGCCGGACAATTGCAGCAATTGCGGCGAGCCGTAGACGCCGCCGGAGACGACGATCTCGCCCCTGGCGCGCGCCGTCTTGCGCCCGTGCGGGGTGCGGTATTCGACCGCGACCGCGCGGGAGCCCTCGAACACGACGCGGGTGGCGTGCGCCTGCGTCTCCACGGTCAGGTTGCGCCGTCCCCTGGCGGCGCCCAGATAGGCGCGCGCCGAGCTCCAGCGCCGGCGGTTGACGGTCGTCGTCTGGTAGTAGCCGGCGCCGTCCTGGTGGGCGCCATTGAAGTCGTCGTTGGGCGCGATGCCCGCCTCGAGCGCGGCCTTGACCATCGCGTCGCCGAGCGCCGAGCGCACCGGTTCGGAGACGTTGAGCGGGCCGCCGACGCCGTGAAACTCATCCGCGCCGCGCTGCTGATTCTCCGCCTTGCGGAAATAGCGCAGGACGTCGTCGTAGCCCCAGCCCTCGCAGCCGCGCTGGCGCCAACCGTCGTAATCGCGCGGCGTGCCGCGCATGTAGACCATGCCGTTGATCGAGCTGGTGCCGCCGAGCACCTTGCCGCGGGGCTGGTAGAGGATGCGGCCGTTCAACTGCGCCTCCGGCTCGCTGTCGAACATCCAGTTCACCCGCGGATCGGTATAGGTCTTGGCGTAGCCGAGCGGAATGTGGATCCACGGGTTGATGTCCCTGCCCCCGGCCTCGAGCAGCAGCACGCGGTGGCGGCCGTCCTCGCTCAGCCGCGCCGCGACCGCACACCCGGCCGAGCCCGCGCCGGTGACGATGAAGTCATAGACGGTGTCGTCGGCCATGCCGGTCCCCCCGCTCGCCCGCGGCACGATAGCCAACCCTCCCCGCATCGGAAAGTCGCCTCGCATGGCGATGCGGCGCGCCCCCGCCCGACCTGGCGACATCGAGCACGGGGCGAACCCGGTCGGGCGCGATGCCGGGTACGGTCAGATTCGCTCGTCGCGGTCGGGTCTGCCGCACGTCCGCTCTGGCGCGAAAGCGGACGTTCGTGCGCCATCCTCGCCATGTCGGAGAAGTGCCAAATGTATGGCGACATCACATCGGTGATTGGAGCCTTCCCCCGCCAATTTCAATGTAATACTCCGGCGAGGTCGATACTTGGCCGATCACCAACGACCGCCTCACCGGCGGCAGCGCGATCGGCACGGCGTCGACCGCGTAGCAGCGGCAGGTGATACACACCGGTTAGAATCTCGGCGACGGAGCGATTGCAACCGTGACGGCCTGGACGACTGGGGGAGTTGAGGTCCGTTCAGGATCGATGTGCGAAATACTCGCAGCGAGCATTTGCGGTCCGCAATAGCCCCAATAGCGGACCTAGAGCGGACGTCCGGCAGGACGCGCCGAGGTACGGACCATGTCAAGGATTTTCACGGCCGTTGCACTGTGCCTGATCATACCGATGGGAGATTCGGCACTCGCCGACGGTTCGGTTTCCCAGACTGGATTGGGAGGGGGCGGCCGCTTCGGGCCGTTCGACGCCATCGTAAGCCAGTACAACGCGTCCGGCGAACGGTTCCGCATCGACAGCCATTGTCAATCGGCGTGCACCCGGTTCCTGGCCATCCGCAACGTCTGCATTACGCCGTCAGCTGATCTCGCTTTTCATGCCGGAGGACATCCGCAGATCAGGCAAAGCGCGACCGATCACATGATGGCGGCGTACAAGCCGCAATTGCGCCGCTATCTGCAAGCCGGGCATTACATGGAAGCAAAGGCTTTCCATACGATTTCCGGCCGCGACATGATCGCGAAGTTTGGCTACCGAGCCTGCAAGTAACCCTTGCGCCAAGGTCCTGCAATTCCGCGAGTGCTATCCTCATTCCATGGCGTGTCCATGAATCAGCGTGGCCAATTTTGCAGGCCAGCCTCAAGCGTCGACGAGCTCTGCATGGGTCAGCTGACACGTTCCGACCCACGTCACCTCACGTCCGGGTTGCCCTCCGTAGGTCCAACATTGCGGCCACGTCCGGCTTGTGTCGATACTGTTGCAAAAGTCGCCGCGTAAAATCGGTAGAATAAGGGCGGAACCGGTCAGGCGTGATGCCGAGTACGGTCAGATTCGCTCGTCCCGGTCGGGTCTGCCGCACGTCT
>DASZJC010000174.1:0-3637 GCA_035948495.1 Xanthobacteraceae bacterium
AGGCGGAGGTGGCGTCCCCGGAGTTATGCCGGGATTCGCAGTTTGCAACACCGCCGAATGCGCCGGAAGCGAAACGTGCGGCCGCTCGCAACGACGGGAGGCTAGTGTCCCGATTCCGAAGTTCGCATACCCTTGCGGCAACCTCTGGTGCGAACTTCGGAATCAAAGGGACACTAGCAAATCTATGATTCTAGTGCCGCTTTGAACCCGAAGTTCGCAACGGAGCTTGCGGCAATGTATGTGCGAACTTCGGGTTCGCGGCACTAGATGTGGCGCAGGTATGGACAAAAGCCCACCACCGCGCCATTGAGGCGCACGGTTTCATGTCGTTGCGGTGACATCCGCGTTGCGCGGTGAAGGAGTTGCCTCATGCCTGGTCCGTTGGTCGATATTCGCGTGCTTGAGCTTGCCCGCATCCTCGCGGGTCCATGGGCCGGGCAGATTCTCGCCGATCTCGGCGCCGACGTGATCAAGGTCGAGCGCGCTGGCGCGGGCGACGACACCCGCGGCTGGGGGCCGCCGTTCGTTCCCGCCGCCGGCGGCGGCACCCTCGACGCCGCCTATTTCCACGCCACCAACCGCGGCAAGCGCTCGATCGAGGTCGATTTCGAGACCGAGGCGGGCCGGCAGACCGTGCGCAAGCTCGCCGCGCGCGCCGACATCCTGGTCGAGAACTTCAAGGTCGGCGGCCTCGCCAAGTTCGGGCTCGACTACAAGAGCCTGTCGGCGATCAATCCCCGGCTGATCTATTGCTCGGTCACGGGCTTCGGCCAGGACGGCCCCTACGCGCCGCGCGCCGGCTACGACCTCCTGGTCCAGGGCATGGGCGGCCTGATGGACATCACCGGCAAACCCGACGGCGAGCCGATGCGAGTCGGCGTGCCGATCGCCGATCTTTCCACCGGGGTCTATTCGGCGGTGGGCATTCTCGCCGCGCTCGCTCAGCGCGAGCGGACCGGCCGCGGCTGCCACGTCGACGTGCCACTGCTCGACGTGCAGGCCGGGCTGCTCGCCAATCAGGCGCTGAGCTACTTCACCACGGGGACATCGCCGACGCGCATGGGCAATGCCCATCCGGTCGTGGTGCCGTACCAGGTGTTTCCGGTCGCCGACGGTCACATCATCATCGCGTCGGGCAACGACAAGCAGTTCGCCAAGCTGTGCGCGGTGCTGGGCGAGCCGGCGCTGGCGAAGGATGCGGCCTATCTGACCAATTCCGACCGGGTGCAGAACCGCGACAAGCTGATCGCGCACCTGTTCGGCCTGACCAAACGGTTCGCCCGCGCCGATCTGCTGGCGAAGCTCGAAGCGGTCGGGGTTCCGGCCGGCCCGATCAATACGCTCGCCGACGTGTTCGCCGATCCGCAGGTGGTCCATCGCGGCATGAAGCTCGACATGCCCTGCCCGGCTGCCGCCGGCGGTTCGCTGCCCGGCCTGCGCACGCCGATCACGATCGACGGCGCGCGCATGGCGTCGGGCCGCCCCTCCCCGCGTCGAGGCGAACACACCCAGGACATCCTGCGCGAAATCGGGATTGACTGGGAGACGGCGCCCGAACGCGCGCAAGCGCGCCCGGCGCGCGGCGCGGTCTCCGGCTAACAGGTGCCGGCGGCGCCGAAGCCCGGGGCGCCGGCGAGCAGACGCTGCAGCCCGGCTTGGGTGAGATCGGCCTGCTCGACGGCAGTGTCGCGCGGCGAGCGCGACCGGCGCACCAGCCCGCGCAGGGCGAGCGCTTCCACGGTTGACGCCGCAACCGCCGGCCTTTCGCGCGAGCAGCCGTAGAAGGAACCGAACCGGTACACCCGACCGGCGCCGGCGATCGCCGCCAATGCGCGGACCATGGCGGGCGAAACGTCGCTTGCGATCGGCATGCGGCCCAGGCTCCTATTCGATGTTCGCAATCTATATTGCGTCTTAGCTACGAAAAATTGCATAAGAGTTACCGCAGGTGCAATAGCGCTATCGTCGATCCGCCGCGCCGCGCGATTAAAACCGCGGCGATTCACGCGGCCGGCGCGCCCGGACGCAGCCGGTGCGGAAGGACCACCCCCTTGATGATGACCTGTTCGTTATCGACAACGAGCGGCCGCCGCAGCCCCTCGTCCAGGCTCGCCGCCACCAGGTAGGGCGGCTCGTAGAGCCGCATGACCGTCTCGGCGGCGGCGCGACGCCAGTCGTAGACCTGGGCGCATACCGCGTCGCCCGCCTCCGGCCGGCGGCCCAGATCGACGATCACGATGTCGCCCGGCAGAAACCCGATCCGCTCGAGCGCGCGCGTGCGGATCGTCCACGGATCGGCGGCTTTGCGCGTCCCGATCAATGCTTTCAGGGCCGCCGAGACCGCCGGATCCGCGCTCTTGGCGTCGAACGGGACCGCATCCTCGCCGAACCCGCGATACGTCGGCGGCGCGGACGGATCGCCGCCGAGCAGCGGCGGGATGCCGCTGTAGTCCTGCAGCTTGCGCAGGGTGCGCGCGTGCAGGGTGGCGGTGGCGCTGTCCGGCCCCTTGAGCAGGCGGGTCAAGGTCGAAGGCGCGATGCCGAGGTCCTTGGCGACGCGCGTCGGCGCCTTCCCCGTGCGTTCGACCACCAGCCGCACGTACTCGCGGTGGAGGCGCGAGGTCTCCTGGTCGGCGCGGGGCAAGCGGGTGTCCTGACGGTGATTTGCGCTCTCGCTACTATGCAACACAGATTAGTCGCAGGCATCTTGTTAGTTTGCATTGTGTAGAATTGCTTTTTTCAATCTTCCTGATTGCCCAGATACAATACAGCCGAGTATTTGCCAGACGAAACAGCGCAGGATACGCATCCGGCCGGCGGGCCGCGCGCGATCAGCATGGAATTACGAGGAAGCCACGGGCGAATATTTCGCCGCCGCTCAATTCTTCGACGCAAGGACAACGCAAGTTCGCGTAGCCCGCATGAGCGTAGCGAAATGCGGGGAACGATCGCCTCGGATGTCCCCCGCTTCGCGAGGTCATCCGGGCTACGGTGTTTCGCAGGCGCTCGCCGGCGCCCCCGGCAGCGGCACAAGGCGCAGGGTGCGCGCGGCCGCGGCATCGGCGCGGTAGATCGGCGCCTCGCTCGCACCCGCCGGCATGGCGACGATCCCGGTGCCGATGAAGCTGCCGGGCGAATCCGGTTCGAGCGCCGCCGCGACGATGGCGGCGGCCGGCTGGCTCATCGGCACGTAGAGCGTGCCGGCCGGCAGCGACAGGGATTTCGGCGCCAGCTCGACCTCGACCGACTGATCGGGATTGATGCTCTCGCGGTTGATTTGCTTGATGGCGCCCTTGAGAACGAAGCCCTCTGCCTCGATCGTGGCCGGCGCCGCGAGCGAGCACACCGCAATCGCGTTGAGCGCAAGCCGCGCGGCCGCCGCGGCGGCGTTGCCGAGCAGCACGTAGCCGGCCGGGCGCGCGCGCTTCGCCGTCGGGGTGACGGCGCGGGAATCCCGGAACGGCACCGCGGTCGGCCGGTCGGCCGCGGTCGCCGGGTCGAGCATGGGCAATTCGACCGGGGCGACGGCGAGCCGGTGCGCGACGATCAGATCGGCCCGCTCCGCGGCGCTGGCGCGGCGCGCTTGAACGACCGCGTCGTGCAGGCGGCGTGGGTCCGCGGCGGCCGTGGCGATGAC
>DASZJC010000175.1:0-3845 GCA_035948495.1 Xanthobacteraceae bacterium
ATCACCTCGCCATAAACGCCGCAGTCCGCGTGCCCGAAGGTCCGCATCAAGGCATGCGGAATGGCGAGGTCGCGAATGCCGGTGTCGGGATCGACGTTGGTGGCGGCACAGCGTTCGATGCGCTTGACGATCCTGAGCCGCGCAGTATCCCCGACGGCGATCTCGCGCCCGACGAGATCGAGCTCGCCCCAGGCCGGCCACCCCTCGACATAAAGGTTGGCGCGGAAGCGCAGCGGATGGACCGGCGCGCCGACGATATCCTCGATGGCCGCGACCGACGCGAGATTGATGACCGAGACCACCTTGCGGGCCACGTCGGAGAAGCTGTGGCCGGGGGCGCTCAGCACTTTCGGCGGCCCACGCAACTCGTCGGCACAGAACTCGGCGAAGAACCGCTCGATCGCGGCGCGGCCTTGCGGGGTGCGCAGGGCGCCGCGCACGGCCTCCCGGCGCTCCGCGGCGATCACGAGCGTATGGGTCGCCTCCTCGAATGTGGTGCGCAGCTCCGCCAGGCGCTCGTTGCGCATCAGCATGAGAAACCGGTTCTTGGGCAGATAGGCCGGATGCGCCGGATCGAAGCCGGAGGAACCGTTCTCGATGGCGTAGAGGCGGTCGCCCGCAATGGTCCTGCCGGCGACAAGCTCGGCGTTATCCAGCCGCTCGGGGCCGAGCCCCTTCACCGGATAGCGATAGATGGACGCGATGGCGGGCATCAGGGGGGTCGGGGTCAGGCGTCACGGGTCAGGCGTCAGGCTTCTGAAAGAGCCTAGATCACGCTGGAAGCCCTGAACATAACCCCTTAACCCTGACGGCCTGACCTGATTTCCGCCCCCGACCCCTACCGCCGGCAGGTCGGTTTCCTACATCTACATTTCGGTTGCCGTTCGGACCGCGACCAAGCGTCTATGCGCCCAATGACGATGTTCCGCCTGCGCCGTTCGGGCAGCGGGACAGGCCGAGGGAGTAGAGGATGGACTTCGAGAAATATACCGACCGCGCCCGCGGATTCATCCAATCCGCCCAGTCCCTTGCGTTGCGCGAGGGACACCAGCAATTCACCCCCGAGCACCTGCTCAAGGTCCTGCTCGACGATCCGGAAGGCCTTGCCGCCGGCCTGATCGACCGCTCCGGCGGCCGCCATCGCGAGGCGCTCGCCGCCGTGGAGAAGGCGCTCGAGAAGCTGCCCAAGGTCTCGGGGGCCGGCGCCGGCCAAGTCTATCTCGCGCCCGGCACCGCCCGCGTCTTCGCCACCGTCGAGAAGGCGGCCGAAAAGGCCGGCGATTCCTACGTCACGGTCGAGCGCCTGCTGCTCGCGCTGGCGATCGAGAAAGACACCGAGGCCGGCAAGATCCTCGCCAAGGCCGGCGTGACGCCGCAGAACCTCAACGCGGCCATCGAGGCGTTGCGCAAGGGGCGCACGGCCGACACCGCGACGGCCGAGAACGCTTACGACGCGCTCAAGAAATACGCCCGCGACCTGACCGAGGCCGCCCGCACCGGCAAGCTCGATCCGGTGATCGGCCGCGACGAGGAAATCCGCCGCACCGTCCAGGTGCTGTCGCGGCGCACCAAGAACAATCCCGTCCTGATCGGCGAGCCCGGCGTCGGCAAGACGGCGATCGTCGAGGGCCTCGCGTTGCGCATCGTCAACGGCGACGTGCCGTCGAGCCTCGAGGACAAGAAGCTGCTCGCGCTCGACATGGGGGCGATGATCGCCGGCGCCAAATATCGCGGCGAGTTCGAGGAGCGGCTCAAGGCTGTGCTCCAGGAGGTCACCTCCTCGGAGGGCCGCATCGTCCTGTTCATCGACGAGATGCACACCCTTGTCGGCGCCGGCAAGGCGGAAGGCGCGATGGACGCGTCGAACCTGCTCAAGCCGGCGCTGGCGCGCGGGGAATTGCATTGCATCGGCGCCACCACCCTCGACGAATTCAAGAAGCACGTGGAGAAGGATGCGGCGCTCGCCCGGCGCTTCCAGCCGGTTTACATCTCCGAGCCCAGCGTCGAGGACACGATCTCGATCCTGCGCGGGCTCAAGGAGAAATACGAGGCCCACCACGGGGTGCGCATCACCGACGGCGCGCTGGTCGCCGCCGCCACCCTGTCGCACCGCTACATCACCGACCGATTCCTGCCCGACAAGGCGATCGACCTCGTCGACGAGGCGAGTGCGCGGTTGAAGATGCAGGTCGACTCCAAGCCCGAGGAACTCGACAACCTCGATCGCGAAATCGTCCGGCTCAAGATCGAGCAGGAGGCGCTGAAGAAGGAACCCGACCGCGGCTCCAAAGAGCGGCTCAAGCGCCTCGAAAAGGAGCTGGCGACCCTCGAACAGCGCGCCGCCGAGCTCACCAACCGGTGGAAATCGGAAAAGGACAAGCTGTCCGAAGCGCAGCGGCTGAAGCAGGAGCTCGACGACGCCCGCACCGAGCTGGCCGATGCCCAGCGCCGCGGCGAATACCAGCGCGCCGGCGAACTCGCCTACGGGCGCATTCCCGAACTCGAGAAGAAGCTGCGGGCGATCGAGGACAAGGGCGGCGGCGCCCTCGTGGACGAGGCGGTCACCGCCAACCATATCGCCCAGGTCGTGTCGCGCTGGACCGGCGTGCCGGTCGACCGCATGCTCGAGGGCGAGAGGGAAAAGCTCCTGCGCATGGAGGAGCAGATCGGCAAGCGCGTGGTCGGCCAGGCCGAGGCGATCAAGGCCGTGTCGACGGCGGTGCGCCGCGCCCGCGCCGGATTGCAGGATCCGCACCGTCCGATCGGTTCGTTCATGTTCTTGGGGCCCACCGGCGTCGGCAAGACCGAGCTGACCAAGGCGCTCGCCGAATTTCTGTTCGACGACGAGAATGCGCTCATCCGCATCGACATGTCGGAATACATGGAGAAGCATTCGGTGGCGCGGCTGATCGGCGCGCCGCCTGGCTATGTCGGCTACGAGGAAGGCGGCGCGCTCACCGAAGCGGTGCGGCGGCGGCCTTATCAGGTGGTGCTGTTCGATGAGATCGAAAAGGCGCATCCCGATGTCTTCAACGTGTTGCTGCAGGTGCTCGACGACGGCCGCCTGACCGACGGCCAGGGCCGCACGGTCGATTTCCGCAACACCTTGATTATCATGACGTCGAATCTCGGCGCCGAAATCCTGGTCAACCAGCCTGAGGGTCAGGACACCGAGGCGGTGCGCGATCAGGTCATGGCGATCGTGCGCGCCAGCTTCCGGCCGGAATTCCTCAACCGCGTGGACGAGATCATCCTGTTCCACCGGCTGCAGAAGTCGGACATGGCGCGCATTGTCGACATTCAGATGAAGCGCCTGGCGCGGCTTCTGGAAGAGCGCAAGATCACCGTCAAGCTGGAGCCCGCGGCGCGCGATTGGCTTGCCGAAAAAGGCTGGGATCCCGCTTACGGCGCGCGGCCGCTCAAGCGCGTGATTCAAAAATCAGTGCAGGACCCGCTGGCGGAAATGATCCTTTCCGGCCGCATCAAGGACGGCGAGAAAGTCGTCATCGGCGCGAGCAAGCAGGGGCTGAAGTTCAACGGCGAGGTTGCAGCGGCGGCGTAGCAACGGCTGCGTTGAGCCGCTCGCGCACGTGATCTACAAAATAACGGGCCTGCCCCTTGGGCAGGCCCGGAACGACCAGCGGGTTGAGTCCGCCCGAGCTTTCGACGCTGATCTGGTCCCAAATCAAGCCGCGGGTGTGCGCGACCTCGGCGATGTGCGACATCGGCAGGTGCTCGTCGGTGCGCCGCCATGGCGTGAGCCAGAACAGGACGATATTGGTCGACACGCCGATATGATCGGCGATCATGCGCGCCGGAAACAGCCAGCGCGTGAGGCTGAAATG
>DASZJC010000176.1:0-2708 GCA_035948495.1 Xanthobacteraceae bacterium
AAGCAGCTTGTAGCCCGCATGGAGCGCAGCGGAATGCGGGGCAGTCATTTCCCGGATTTCGCTTCGCTCCATCCGGGCTACAGACAACTTGAGCGCCAATGACCCTCGAGCTTTATCTCATCTTCGTGCTCGCCTCGGCGCTGCTGGTGGCGACGCCGGGGCCGAACGTCGCGCTCGTGGTCGGCACCAGCCTGCGTTACGGCGCCCGCACCGGCCTGCTCACGGTCGGCGGCGTCAACGTCGGCCTGGTGCTGCAGCTCTCCGCGGTCGCCGCCGGGCTGTCCTGGATCGTCGAGCTGTTCGCGCGGCACTTCGACCTCATCCGCTACGTCGGCGCCGCCTATCTGGCGCTGCTCGGCCTGCAGCAACTCTTTGCCAGGCCCAAGGCGGAGACATCCGCCGCGCCGGCCCTGCGCGGCGAGCACGCCTTTGCGCGCGGCTTCGCGGTCGCCTTCGCCAATCCGAAGACGCTGATCTTCCACGCGGCGTTCCTGCCCCAGTTCCTCGGCGCCGGCGACAACCGCGCCGACCTGTGGCTGCTCGCCTCGACCTTCGCCGTCATCGGCGCGGTCGGAGACGGCCTCTATGCCCTCTTTGCCGCCCGCGCCCGCGCCGCGGTGACCGAGCGCGCGCGCCGCATCGCCGACAAGGCGTCGGGCGCGATCCTCTTGGGCGGCGCCGCGGTCCTGCTCGCCGCGCGGCGGTGAGCCGCCGCGCATTATCGCCCTTGACGTTCATACTATATCGCATTACATACATTCCCCACAGAATTGATGCGCCGGTGCCGGCAGGCACCGCGGGCGGGTTGCCATGGTCCCGGAGACGCGTGCGAGAGCAATGGGGAGCGCTTGCAAACCGCTTGCTGAGGCTTGCAGACCGGGCGGCCGCATGGCGCCGGACGAAGAGGGAGCCGTTGCAGGTTCCTGTAAATTCCTGTTTTTCATGCGGCGACGAGGTGCGGCGAATCCGGGCCGCCCCTGCAGATCCTTGCAGATCGTTGCTGAATCGGCCGACGCGCTGGAAGAGCGGGGCCGCTTCGGGCTGACCCCCGCCACCCGTCCCGCGACGGTTCCTCGTTCGGTCGGCCATGCAAACAACATAGGTTATAAGCCGATGCGGCAAATCGGCACACCGCCGGGCAACCGGGCGACCGCCGCGCCTTGCGGCATGCACGGGCGCGGGCTAGACCGCGCGCATGCCCCGCGTCGCGCTTTATGCCGGCTCGTTCGATCCGGTGACCAACGGCCATGTGGACGTGATCCGGCAGGCCGCGCGACTTGCCGACCGCCTGGTCATCGCCATCGGCGTCCATCCCGGCAAGGCGCCGCTGTTCCCGGTCGGGGAACGCCTGGCAATGCTCGCGGAGGTGTGCGCGCCGATCGCCAAGGCGGCCGGCTGCGACCTTTCGACCGTGACCTTCGACGATCTCGTCGTCGCGCTGGCGCACCGCGAGGGCGCCTCGATCCTGGTCCGCGGCCTGCGCGACGGCGCGGACTTCGATTACGAAATGCAGATGGCCGGCATGAACGCCGCCATGGCGCCGGACGTGCAGACCGTGTTCCTGCCCGCTTCGCCCATGGTCCGCCCGATCACCGCCACACTGGTCCGGCAGATCGCCGCCATGGGGGGCGACCTGACGTCATTCGTGCCGGCGACCGTCGCGGCCCGTCTCAAGGCCAGGTTCGCCAAGCCCGCCGGCCGCTGAATCGGAGCTGACATGACACGTCTGTTCGCCGCCCTGGTCGCGCTCGTCTGCGCCACGGCATCCTTCGCGCAGAACCTGCCCGCGGGTCTCGATCCGCAGAACGCGATCCTGCTCGACACCGCCTACGGCCGCGTGGTGATCAAGCTGCGGCCGGATCTCGCGCCCAAGCACGCGGAGCGCATCAAGACGCTCGCGCGGGAGAAATTCTACGACAACGCTCCGTTCCACCGGGTGATCGCCGGGTTCATGGCGCAGACCGGCGACGGGTCGCGCGGCGACGGCACCGGCGGCTCGAAATATCCCAATCTCCCGGCCGAGTTTTCCAGCGTGCCGTTCAAGCGCGGCATCGTCGGCATGGCGCGCGCGCAGAGCCCGAACTCGGCCAATTCCCAGTTCTTCATCGTGTTCGCCGAGGCGCCCGGCCTCAACGGCCAGTACACCGTCATCGGCGAGGTGGTGTCCGGCATGGCGGCGATCGACAAGATCAAGAAGGGTTCGGAGGCGGACAACGGGACCGTGACCAACCCCGACCGCATCGTGCGCATGCAGGTCGCCGCCGACGCCAAGTAAGCGGGAGTGAGATACATGAACGTCGATCATGATGATGTGCTGATCCTGGAAACGACGCGCGGGCCGGTCACCATCGCGATGCGGGCCGATTTGGCACCGCGCCACGTCGCGCGCATCAAGGCACTGGTGCGCGAAGGGTTCTACGACGGCGTGGTGTTCCATCGCGTCATCGACGGCTTCATGGCGCAAACCGGCGACCCCACCGGCACCGGCACCGGCGGGTCCGGCCACAAGCTCAAGGCCGAGTTCTCGCGCGAGCCGCACAGGCGCGGCACGGTCTCGATGGCGCGCGCGCAGAATCCGGATTCCGGCGACAGCCAGTTCTTCATCTGCTTCGAGGACGCGCCCTTCCTCAACGGCCAGTACACCGTCTGGGGCGCGGTCATCGAAGGCATGGACAACGTCGACGGGATCAAGCGCGGCGAGCCGGTGG
>DASZJC010000177.1:0-3184 GCA_035948495.1 Xanthobacteraceae bacterium
TTGGCCAATATCGCCTGATCGCGCAGCAATTGTTGGCGCGTCTCCGCCCCCACCTCCTCGGTCATCTCCTCGTAATGCGGCGCGCCGCGGGCGACCGCGTCGATGTGTCGACGCAACGCCTCTTCGCTGCCCTTGCGCGGCATCACGCGCGCGGACCGGGGGGCCACGTACGGCTCGCCCGCGCGAGCGGATTGCACCAGGAGAAAGCGCGTCAGCACTCCGGGCGACACGATTTCGACGCAGCGGCCCGTCGCATCGGCAACGATGAGCGGCTGGCCGACGTAGGTCAGGAGAAAGCGGCTTCGATTGTCGCCGATCGTGCCCTGCGCCCTTCGCTTGCCTTCCGCGTCGAAGCCGAACAGCTGGACGTCCGCTCCGCTCGCGTTGAACAGCAACAGCTTGATCGGGACCGTGCCCGGCGCGAGCTTGAGGTCCGCCTCCTGGGCGCAGGCGATCATCTCACCCGGCCTGCCGTCCCCGTTGGGGCGGAACAGGAGATCCTCGACCGTGCCATTCGCGGCGAGCGACAAGCGGAAATCTGCCGAGCCGTCGGCGAATTGTACGCCGTAGATGTCGTAGCCGCCCGGCCCGACGCCCCGGAAGAACACCGATTGCACGGGACCGAAGGCGGCCAGCATGCCGCCGAACTTCGGCATCAGCGCCCGCAAGGCGTCCGCCAGTTGCGGACTCATGCGGGTGTAATCGGGCGCGCCGCGCTGCAGGTCCTCGATCGTCCGCAGCAGGGCGGTCCGGCTGCCGGGCGCCGGGCTCTGCTCGCGGAAGCGGTCGGGCACGGTGGCAATCCGGCGAGCGAAGGCGGCTTCGATTTCGCGCGCGCTCACCGCATCGATACGTTTGGCCTGCCACTCGCGATTGTCTTCATGGACGACGAGCGCGCTCGCGGGCTCGCTTCCCTCGGCGAGGAATGAAACGCGCACGGGCGGGGCGGCGGAGACGTAATCGGTATCGCTCGCGCGAGCCAGTTCGAACCGTGGCTGCCCGGTGAGTTGCGCCCACAGGTGGTCGCGGTCCGGCGCGACCGTGAGAACGGAACGCGGCCCCGCCTGATAGGAACCGACGTAGCGTTCGAAGCCCGGGCTGCTTTGCTCGCCTGCGGCCGCCACGGGCGCGGACTGCGCCGGCGGGGTACCCCGGGCGATGGTAACGGCGCAAAGCCCGACCATCGGGAGGAGGGCGGTCGCGACCAGAATGCGCTTGCGCCAATCTGGACGGACGGGCACGCCCCGCGTGGCCAGGATCCGCTCCACGCGCCGGCGCACCGTGCAGGGCCGCGCCATGGCGAGCCCGGCCGGAGCGCGCTGCACGCGCCGCGCCAAGTCGACAAGAATCCCGGCGTAGGACGGACGGTCGGCCAGCACTTCGACCGCGGCGTCGTCGCTGATGATCTCGGCGAGTTCCGCAAGCCGCACGAGCTGCCACCACGCGAACGGATTGAACCAGAACACCGCCCGATTGAGCGCGGCCAGCAGCAGCACGTAGAAATCCCCGTGAACCACGTGCGCCCCCTCGTGGGTGAGCACGGCGCGGCGCTTCGCCAGGCTCCAACCGACGTATTCGGCGGGCAGCAGGATGGTCGATCCGAACGTGACCGGGACGCCGACGACGTCGCTCACGCGCACGTCCGCTCCCGCCGCCCAGCCGGCACGCACCGGCCGTGCCGCGCGGGCGAGGCGCCAAGTCAGCACGAGGCCGACGAGCAGGCGCAGCAGCAGTATCCCGCCGACGAGCGCATAGACCGCGGTTGCTGCGGTGCGCCAATCCACGCTGGGCCAAGCGACGGCGCCGGCCGGCGGCGCAGCCGCATCATGGTCGGTCGGCAGATCAGCGGACACCGGCGGCTGCGCCGGCTGCAGCGCAACGTCCAGCGCCGGCGGCGACGCCGCCGGCGCCGGCCACAGGATCTGCGCCAGCGGGGAGGGCGGCGCGTCGGCAACCGTGATCGTCACCAGCCGCATCAGGACCGGCATCGCCAGCGAGGCGATGAGCACCAGGGTCCACGCGGTCATCTGCACGTGCGGGTTTCGCACGCGCAGCAGTTTGAGGCCGAGCCACACGGCGGCGCCCAGCAGGAGGGAGCGCAGCGCCGATTCCGCAAGCAGCGCCAACATCACTTCTTTCCTCCCTTCGCCTTCGCGACCTTGTCGGCGAGAAGGCGCAACTGCCGCTGATCGAGCATCGCGGCGTCCACCATGCCGACCAGCACTTCCTCGATCGAGCCGTTGCAGAACCAATCGACGATGCGCTGGACCGCCTTGGCGGCGACCCGCCCGCGCGGCGCCGCCGCCCGGTAGACATAGGTGCGGCCCTCCACCGTATGGGTGACGTAGCGTTTGTCTTCCAGCCGCCGCAGCACGGTGCGCACGGTCGATTCCTTGAGACGCCGCTCAAGCCGCTCGCGCACCGCCTCCGCGGTCACCGCGCCGTTCGCCCAAACGAGCTGCATCACCTCGCGCTCGAGATCGCCCAGATCCGGCAGGCTCGCGTCCATCGGTGGCCCCTTCGTTTGCTGACTTGAGGTAGCGCTACAGACAGTAGCATAGGCGGCGGCCGGGCGCAAACGCCTGCGCCCGGTTGCCGGCCACGGCGCGGCGCGCCGTGCGATTTTGACCGGCGCGCGGTGACAAGGCCGGTCAATCATCCGGAAACGGGGCAGCTTGTTACGGCAGCTCCGAGACCAGCTTCAAATACTCCGCGTCCGTCCACGCGCGCGCCGTGCGGGTTCGCACGTTTCCCTGGGAGCCGAGCGCCAGCGCCCATTTGGCGACGTTGTCGCCGTTCGACGAGTCGACGATGACAAGCAGGTCGTCGTTGCCGGACGTGAGATAAACCTGTTTGACTTCGACTCCCAATTTCGCGGCGAGTTCCCGCGCCGCCTTGGCGCGCTTGGGCGCGTCCTTGATCGAGCGGATTCCCTGGTCGGTGAAGCTGAGCGAGCATACGAAATGCATGAGATTCCTCCCTGCGGTTGGCTTGATCGCGCCTGCCGGCGGACCGCATGTAGCGCCATGTGCGCGCAGCTGCGGCACGAAACGCCCGCGGGCGAGGTCGCACGATCAGTCTATCGTCCGCCGCCAGGCGCCGCAAAGCGTAAGGAAGGTTGTCCATTTCGACGTGCGCGGCGCAACGATCGCACCTGATTTACCGGCTGCTTGACAGCGGCCGG
>DASZJC010000178.1:0-5175 GCA_035948495.1 Xanthobacteraceae bacterium
TGAAGTGCCCGGCGAACGCGCGGACGAGGCACACGATGAGGAAAATGCTGCCGATGATGACGTGCGCGCCGTGGAACCCGGTCGCCATGAAGAAGGTGGCGCCGTAGATGTTGCCCTTGAAGCCGAAGTGGGCGTGATAATATTCCCACCCCTGCACGCAGGTGAACGAGAGGCCGAGCACGATGGTGCAGATCAGGCCCCATTTGAGGCCTTGGCGGTCGTTCTCGAGCAGCGCGTGGTGCGCCCAGGTCACCGTGGTGCCGGAAGTCAACAGGATGAGCGTGTTGAGCAGCGGCAGGTGCCACGGGTCGAACGTTTCGATCCCCTTGGGCGGCCACACGCCGCCGACGAACGCGTCGCGCGCGACCTGGTGCACGTCGGCCGGAAACAGCGCGGCGTCGAAGTAGGCCCAGAACCAGGCGACGAAGAACATCACCTCCGAGGCGATGAACAGGATCATCCCGTAGCGGTGGGAGAGCTGCACCGCGCGGCTGTGATGACCCTGGTACTGGGCTTCGCGCACCACGTCGGTCCACCACGCGGCCATGGTGTAGAGGATGCCGAGCACGCCCGCGCCGAACACCAGCGGCGCGGCGGCGTACATGTGGTGCATCCAGGAAATGGCGCCGAAGGCGGTGATGAAGGCCGACACCGCTCCCACCGCCGGCCACGGACTCGGGTCGACCAGGTGGTAGTCGTGATGTCGCGAATGCGCGTCGGCCATTGCTGCGTCTCCGTTTGCCCTCGAGGAGCGACCGCTGCGCCCCCGTCCCTCGTCCCCGGCTCGGCGCCGGGCGCCCCTTGACTTAAATGCGTCCCGGGCCGGCCGGGCGCGTGTTCTCCACCACCGGCTTCTCCGGCTGCTGCACCGGATACATGGTGTAGGAGAGCGTGATGGTGTTGAGGTCGTTCTCCTCGGCATCGCCGATCAGCGCCGGGTCGACGTAGAAGACGACCGCCATGTCGCGGCGCTCGTGCGGCTTGAGCCGCTGCTCGGTGAAGCAGAAGCAGTTGATCTTGGCGAAATAGGCGCCGACCGTCGACGGCGTGACGTTGTAGGCCGCTTGCCCGACGGTCTCGCGCGCGGAGTCGTTCTCGGCGCGATAGTACACCGTCACCACTTCGCCGATGCGCACGTCGATCGAGACCTGCTCGGGCTCGAACCTCCACGGCAGCCCGCTCGCCACGTTGGCGTCGAACCGCACGGTCACCTTGCGGTCGAGCACCTGCACCGGCCCGCCATGGGCGAGCACGGGCGTGCCGCCGAAGCCGGTGGTGCGGCAGAACCAGGTGTAGAGCGGCACCGCCGCGTAAGCGGCGCCGACCATGGCGGCGACGAACGCCCCGCAGACGGCGGCGACGGCGAAATCGCGCCGGCGGGACCTGCTCGGATGCTGCGTCGGGTTCATGCGCCGATGTCCGGCTCAGTGCGGACGCTGGACCGCGCCCGGCCCCAGCTTGACGATGGTGACGACATAGACGAGCAGCACCAGCGCCGCCAGCGTGAGCGCGATGGCGATCGAGCGCGCGCGACGGCGGCGCTTCTGTTCCTCGGTGAGCACGATGCCGGGTTCGGACGGGCGCTCATCCATGCGGTCATCCGATGAGGAACGCGCGCTCGCCGAGTGGCGCGGCGACCGCCCGGTCGACCAGCAGCCCGGCAAACAGCACGAACAGATAAACAATCGAGAAGCCGAACAGGCGCCGGCACCCGAGCTCGCTCGGGCGACCCTCGGCGGCCGTCCATAGCCGATACGCCAGCGCCGCGATCAGCGCGCCCGCGGCGACGGCAGCGACGCCGTAGACCGGCCCGGCAAACCCGAGCAGCCACGGCGCAAGGCTCGCCGGCACCAGCACCCCCGTGTAAAGCAGAATCTGCCGTTTGGTCTCCGCCCGCCCGGCCACGACCGGGAGCATGGGGACGCCGGCGCGCGCGTATTCGCCGGTGCGCAAGAGCGACAGCGCCCAGAAGTGCGGCGGCGTCCATAAGAAGATGATCAGGAACAGCAGCACGGATTCGACGCCGATGCCGCCGGTCGCCGCGGCCCAGCCGATCATCGGCGGGAATGCGCCCGCCGCTCCGCCGATCACGATGTTCTGCGGCGTCGAGCGCTTGAGCCAGACCGTGTAGACCGCGACGTAGAAGAAGATGGTGAAGGCGAGGAGCCCGGCGGCGAACCAGTTGGCCGTCAGGCCGAGCATCAGCACGGAGCCGACCGCGAGGGTAAGGCCGAACCCGAGCGCCTCGCCGGGCAGCACCCGGCCGGCCGGGATCGGGCGGCGCGCGGTGCGCGTCATCACCGCGTCGATGTCGGCGTCGTACCACATGTTGAGCGCGCCGGCGGCGCCGGCGCCGACCGCGATGCACAGCAGCGACGCAAAGCCGAGCACCGGATGAAAATGCCCCGGCGCGACCAGCAGGCCGACGAGCGCGGTGAACACCACGAGCGACATCACCCGCGGCTTCATCAGGGCGACGAAGTCCGCGACCTCGGCGGCGCTTACCGCGAGCGTCGGCTCCGCCCGCTCCTCGATCGCGGACATGTCGGTCATTCGCCCTCCCTGCGGCCGGAGCGCAGCGTCCCGGCGGCGCGCGCGCCGCGCGGTTTCATTTGATCCGCGGCAGCACGTCGAACTGGTGGAACGGCGGCGGCGACGGCAGCGTCCATTCGAGCGTGGTCGCGCCGGCGCCCCACGGATTGTCGCCCGCGCGCTCCTTGCGCAAGAACGCCTGCAGCACGCCGAAGAAGAAGATCAGCGCGCCGACCCCGGATATGTAGGAGCCGTACGACGACACCTCGTTCCAGAATTGGAACGCGTCGGGATAGTCGACGATGCGGCGCGGCATCCCGGCCAGGCCGAGGAAGTGCTGCGGGAAGAACACCAGGTTGACGCCCACGAAGGTGAACCAGAAGTGCAGCTTGCCGACCGTTTCCGAATACATGTAGCCGGTCATCTTCGGAAACCAGTAGTACCAGCCGGCGAAGATCGCGAACACGGCGCCGAGCGAAAGCACGTAGTGGAAGTGCGCCACCACGTAATAGGTATCCTGCAACACGACGTCGACGCCGGCGTTGGCGAGCACGACGCCGGTCACCCCGCCGATGGTGAACAGGAAGATGAAGCCGATCGCCCACAGCATCGGCGTCTTGAACTCGATCGAGCCGCCCCACATGGTGGCGATCCACGAGAAGATCTTCACGCCGGTCGGCACCGCGATCACCATGGTGGCGAGGATGAAATAGGCCTGCGCCCCGGTCGACATGCCGACCGTGTACATGTGATGCGCCCACACGACGAAGCCGATGCCGCCGATCGCCACCATGGCGTAGGCCATGCCGAGATAGCCGAACACCGGCTTGCGGCTGAACGTGGCAACGACCTGGCTGACCATGCCGAAGCCCGGCACGATCAGGATGTACACCTCCGGGTGGCCGAAGAACCAGAACAGGTGCTGGAACAGGAGCGGATCGCCGCCCTGGTCGGCGGAGAAGAAGGTGGTGCCGAAGTTGCGGTCGGTGAGCAGCATGGTGATCGCGCCGGCAAGCACCGGCATCGCCAGCAGCAGCAGGAACGTCGTCACCAGGATCGACCACACGAACAGCGGCATTTTGTGCAGCGTCATGCCCGGTGCGCGCATGTTGAAGATGGTGGTGATGAAGTTGATGGCGCCGGTGATCGACGAGGCGCCGGCGAGGTGCAGCGACAGGATGGCGAAGTCCATCGCCGGGCCGCTGTGGCCGGTGGTCGAGAGCGGCGCATAGATGGTCCAGCCGGTGCCGACGCCGTTGCCGGCGCCCTCGCCGGGAACGAACAGCGAGATGAGCAGCAGAGCGAACGAGGCCGGCAGAAACCAGAACGAAATGTTGTTCATGCGCGGGAACGCCATGTCGGGCGCCCCGATCATCAGCGGCACGATCCAGTTGCCGAAGCCGCCGATCATCGCCGGCATCACCATGAAGAAGATCATGATCAGGCCGTGCGAGGTGACGAATACGTTGAAGGTCTGGGTGTCGTGGAAGATCTGCACGCCCGGTTCCTGCAACTCCATGCGCATGGCGATCGACATCAGGCCGCCGATCACGCCGGCCAGCATGGCGAACACGAGGTACATCGTGCCGATGTCCTTGTGGTTGGTCGAATAGACGAAGCGCCGCCATCCGGTCGGATGGCTATGGCCGCCTTCGTGAAGAGCTTCGTGCGCTGTCGCGTGGGTATCCATCTGTCTCGTCCTTAAGTTCCGTTTATCGTCCGGCGTTGCGGCGCAGTTGCGGGATGAGCCGCGGTCCTACTCGGCCGGAATGTGCGCGGTTGCGACGTTGGTCGGGCCGCCGTTGCCGGCGAACTTCTTCTTCGCCTCCTCGATCCAGGTGGCGAACTCGGCGTCGCTCACGACCCGGACGGCGATCGGCATGAACGCATGGTCCTTGCCGCACAGCTCCGAGCACTGGCCGTAGTACCAGCCTTCCTTGGTCGCCTTGAACCAGGTTTCATTCAGGCGCCCCGGAATGGCGTCGACCTTGACGCCGAAAGACGGCACCGCGAAGGCGTGGATCACGTCGAAGCCGGTGACCTGCACGCGGATCACCTTGTTGACCGGTACCACCATCTCGTTGTCGACCGAAAGCAGCCGCGGCTGGCCGGGCTTGAGCTCCTTCTCCTGGAGCACCAGCGAATCGAACTCGAAATCCCCATTGTCCGGATAGTTGTATTTCCAGTTCCAGGTCACCCCGGTCGCCTTGATGGTGAGATCGGAGGGCGGCACGTTGAGCTGGATGAACAGGAAACGGAACGATGGCAGCGCGATGGCGACCAGGATCAGCACCGGGATGACGGTCCACAGCACCTCGATCAGCGTGTTGTGCGTGGTGCGCGACGGCGTCGGATTGGCCGCCGCGTTGAACTTCACAATGACATACACAAGCAGCGCCAGGACGAACACCGTGATGATCGTGATGAACCACAAAACGTAAGTGTGGAACCACACCACGTCTTCCATCACCGGGCTGCCGGCGTCCTGCAGGCCGATCTGCCACGGCGAGGGCTGGCCAAGGCCGGCGAGCGCTGCCCCCTCGGGCATCAACAGGGCCGCGGCCAACGCCGCAATAGCTATCGTTCGGAAGAAGACCGGCATCGTCGTCTCTGCTCCTTGGATGGCGGCCGCATAGGGGGCCC
>DASZJC010000179.1:0-3906 GCA_035948495.1 Xanthobacteraceae bacterium
CAGCATGATCTTCGGCCCCATGCACAGCGCCCGCGCGATCGCCACGCGCTGCTGCTGGCCGCCCGACAGCTGGCCCGGATATTTGTTGGCCTGCTCGGGGATCTTGACGCGCGTGAGATAGTGCATCGCGATCTCCTCGGCATCCTTCTTGGGCATTTTGCGCACCCAGATCGGCGCCAGGGTGAGGTTGTCGAGCGCCGTGAGATGGGGAAACAGGTTGAAGTGCTGGAATACCATGCCGACCTCGCGGCGGATCTCGTCGATCTTCTTGAGGTCCTCGGTCAGCTCGATCCCGTCGACGACGATGCGGCCCTGCTGATGCTCCTCCAGCCGGTTGATGCAGCGGATCATGGTCGACTTGCCGGAGCCGGACGGGCCGCAGATGACGATGCGCTCGCCGCGCTTGACGGTGAGATTGATGTCGCGCAGCACATGGAACTCGCCATACCATTTGTGCATGCCGGCGATTTCGATCGCGACGTCGTTGGCCGTCGTCTGCATGCGCGGCACGGCGCCCGGCCGCGCGCCGTCGCCGGTCGGTTGCCTTGCGGTATCGCTCATCGCTCCCTCCGATCGGTTCAGCGCCGGTCGCCCTTGGCGAGCCGCGCCTCGGTGTATTTGGCGTAACGCGACATGCCGTAGCAGAAGGTGAAATAGAAGATCGCCGCCACCGCATAGCCGGTGGCGCTCGTCACCGGTGTCGCCCAGCGCGGATCGATGCGCGCCGACTCGATGGTGCGCAGCAGGTCGAACATACCGACGATCGACACCAGGGTCGTGTCCTTGAACAGGCCGATGTAGGTGTTGACGATGTTCGGGATGGTGATCTTGAGCGCCTGCGGCAGGATGATGAGGCGCATCATCTGGCGGTAGTTCAGGCCGACCGCCATGGCGCCCTCGTACTGGCCCTTGGGCATCGCCTGCAGCCCGGCGCGCACCACCTCGGCCATGTAGGCGGAGGCGAACATGGCGATGCCGACGAGCGCGCGCACCAGCTTGTCGGGCGACCACGCGTCGGGCACGAACAGCGGCAGCATCACGCTTGCCATGAACAGCACGGTGATCAGCGGCACGCCGCGCACGAACTCGATGTAGATCACCGAGAACAGCTTGACCGCGGGCATGCGCGAGCGGCGCCCGAGCGCGAGCAGGATGCCGACCGGAAGCGACACGACGATGCCGACGGTCGCCACCACGATGGTCACGAGCGCGCCGCCCCACAGCGCCGTGTCCACGCTCGCGAGGCCGACGACCGGCCACCCCCTGAGCAGGATGAGCGAGACGACCGGCAGCACGACGAAGAAGTAGAGCGCGCCGAGAGCGCGGCGCGGCGCGCCGAGCCACAACAGCCAGGCGATGCCGATCGCCAGCATGGCGAAGAAAATATCGACCCGCCAGCGCTGCGGGATGGGATAGGAGCCGTAGATGAAATAGGGCAGCCGCTCGCGCACGAACGCCCAGCACGCGCCGGCCTCCGGCCGCGCGTCGGAGGCGAGGCAGGCTTCGCGATCGGTGCCGCTCCAGGTCGCGTCGATCACGAGGAACTTCAGCAGCGGCGGGACGATCCACACGATCAGCAGAATGACGAGGATCGTCATCACGATGTTCAACGGGCCGGACAGCAGGTTGGCGCGTATCCAGCCGATCGCGCCGGTCATCGCGGCGGGCGGCGGCAGCGCGTCCATCGGCAACGTGCGGACAAAGGCGGACTGCTTGAAGTCGGTTGCGGTCATCGCGCGCGCCTCACCGTTCCACCAGCGCGATGCGGCTGTTGTACCAGTTCATCGCCAGCGAGGTGACGAGGCTGATGGTCAGGTAGACCGCCATGGTGACGGCGATCACCTCGACCGCCTGGCCGGTCTGGTTGAGCACCGTGCCGGCGAACACCTGCACTAGGTCGGGATAGCCGACGAACACCGCCAGCGAAGAATTTTTGGTGAGGTTGAGATACTGGTTGGTGAGCGGCGGGATGATGACCCGCATCGCCTGGGGAATGACGACGAGGCGCAGGGTCGGGCCCGGGCGCAGGCCGAGCGAATAGGCGGCCTCGGTCTGGCCGTGGGCGACCGCCAGGATTCCGGCGCGCACCACCTCGGCGATGAAGGCGCCGGTATAGAGGACGAGGCCGAACAGCAGCGCGACCAGTTCCGGCAGGAGTTCGAGGCCGCCGCTGATGTTGAAGCGGCCCTTCTCCGGGTACGTCAGCGTGACGGGCGAGCCGGCGAGAAGATAAACGATCACCGGCAGGCCGACGACAAGTCCCAGCGCGACCCACCCGACCGGCGCCTGTTGCCCGGTCCTCTCCTGGCGCCGGCGCGCCCATATGCGGAAAGCGATTGCCGCGACGAGGCCGATGACGAAGGCCGCGACCACCGCCTCGAAGCCCGGCAGGAACGTCGGTTGCGGCAGGAACAGCCCCCGATTGTTGAGGAAGCCGCCGCCCGGCAAGGTCAGGCTGTCGCGCATCTCGGGCAGCGCCTTGAGCACCGCGTTGTACCAGAACAGCAGCTGCAGCAGCAGCGGCAGGTTGCGGATCAGCTCGACGTAGCCGCCGGCGATGCGCGCCAGCAGCCAGTTCTTCGACAGCCGGGCGATCCCGGCGAGGAAACCGACGATGGTCGCCAGCACGACGCCGAGGCCCGCCACCAGCAGCGTGTTGAATAGGCCGACCCAGAAGGCGCGCCCGTAAGTGGACGTGCTGGTGTAATTGATCAGCGACTGGCTGATGTCGAAGCCGGAGGTGAAGCTCCAGAACTCGAAGCCGGACGCGATGTGGGCGCGCCGCAGGTTCTCGATCGCGTTGGTGACGGCGCTCCACGCCAGGAACGCGATCACCGCGCACAGCGCCAGCTGATAGGTGACGGTCCTGACCCGCGGGTTGTAGAGCAGCGAGACCTTGGGCCGCTCGCTCGCCGGAACCGCGCTCATCGATGTCCTCCGGCCGTTACCTCTCCCCGCAGGGGAGAGGTCGGCGCGATGCAAACATGCTCGCGTCGCGTCGGGTGAGGGGGTTCCGGCGAGTCAATTGAAATGTCGTACCCCCCTCGCCCCAACCCTCTCCCTGCGGGGAGAGAGAGCCTCGTTCACCGGATCGGCGGCGCGTATTGAATGCCGCCCTTAGTCCACAGCGCGTTGAGGCCGCGGGCGATCTTGAGCGGCGAGCCCAGGCCGACGTTGCGCTCGAACACCTCGCCGTAGTTGCCGACGTGCTTGATGATGCGCACCGCCCAGTCCTTGGTCAGCCCCAGCTGCTCGCCGTAATTGCCCTCGGTGCCCACGAACTTTTTCACGTCCGGCTTGTCGGAGCCGAGCGCCTCGGTGATGTTCTTCTGCGTCAGCCCCTCCTCCTCGGCGATGATCATGGCGAACAGCACCCATTTGACGACGTCGAACCATTGATCGTCGCCATGGCGCACCGCCGGGCCGAGCGGCTCCTTCGAGATGATCTCGGGCAGCACCACGTGGTCGTTGGGATTGGCGAGACGCAGGCGTTCCGAATAGAGGCCCGAGGCGTCGGTGGTATAGGCATCGCAACGGCCCGCGTCGTAGGCTTTGACCGCCTCGTCGGAGGTCGCGAAGGTCACCGTCTTGAGCTTCATCTTGTTGGCGCGGAAATAGTCCGCGAGGTTGAGCTCGGTGGTGGTGCCCTGCTGCACGCACACGGCCGCGTCGCTCAATTCGAGCGCCGAATTGACCTTGAGCGCCTTGCGCACCATGAAGCCCTGGCCGTCGTAATAATCGACGCCGGTGAAGTTGAGGCCGAGGGAGGTGTCGCGCGAGCTGGTCCAGGTGGTGTTGCGCACCAGCACGTCGACCTCGCCCGATTGCAGGGCGGTGAAGCGGTCCTTCGCGGTCAACGGCACGAACTTGACCTTGGTGGGATCGTCGAAAATCGCCGCCGCGATG
>DASZJC010000180.1:0-7635 GCA_035948495.1 Xanthobacteraceae bacterium
TGGCCGAACCTGATCATGTCCTGCGCCGAGCGCGCGGTTCCGCTGATCCTCGTCAACGGCCGCCTGTCGGAGCATTCCTACGCCCGCTGGCGGCTGTTGCCGGGGACGATCGCGACGCTGCTGGCGCGCTTCGATCTCTGCCTCGCGCAATCGCAAGGCGACGCCGAACGCTATGCGGAACTGGGCGCGCCGCGGGTGAGCACGACCGGCAACCTCAAGCTCGACGTCCCGGCGCCGCCGGTCGACGGGCAGAAGCTCGCGGCGATGCAGGCGGCGATCGGTTCGCGGCCGATCATCGTCGCGGCCTCCACTCACGCGGGCGAGGAAGCCTTGATCATCGAGTCGCACCGGCGGCTGCGTGCAAGCTTCCGCGGCCTCATCACCATCATCGCGCCGCGCCATCCGGACCGCGGACCCGGCATCGTCGACATCGCTTCGGTTGCCGGACTGCCGGCGGTGATGCGCTCGCGCGGGCACCTGCCCGATCGTGCCACGGAAATCTACGTGGTCGACACGATCGGCGAACTGGGCATGGTCTATCGGCTCTCCCCCATCGTCTTCATGGGCGGTTCGCTGGTACGACGCGGCGGACAGAATCCGATCGAGGCGGCGAAGCTCGGGGCGGCGATCCTGCACGGACCCTACGTGAGCAACTTCATGGAAATCTATTCCGCCCTCGACGACGTCCACGGCGCGGAGGAGATCAACGACGTGAACAAGCTCACCGTGCGGTTCGGCGCCTGGCTCACCGATGCCAAGGCGCGCCGGGCGGTGTCCGAGGCGGCGCGGGAGACGGTCGAGCTGCTGGGCGGTGCGCTCGAGCGTACGCTGGCGGCGCTCGAACCCTACCTGATGCAGCTTCGCCTCGAGCAGGGATAGGCGAAAGCGGCGATGACTTTTCTTCGAAGCGTCCTCCCGCTTTAGATTATGTTGGAGCATGATCTTTTCCGACCTGCCTTCGCCCGCCGAAGCATCAAGCCAAACGATGAACCGTGCCAAGGGCTTCGCGCAGGCGGGAAACCGGTACCCACCCCGGATCACGTGCGGGGCAGGCTTTTTCGGGATTATCCTCTAGTGCGGGCGCCGTCGTTCTGGTGGCGGGAGCCCGGCGTGGCCGCCGCGGCGCTGGCGCCGCTGGCGGGCGTTTACGGCGCGGTGGCGGCTGCCCGCCTCAGGCGAGCCGGCGAACGGGCCGGCCTTCCCGTGCTGTGCGTCGGCAATCCGACCCTCGGCGGCAGCGGCAAGACGCCGACGGCGCTCGCCCTGGCGCGGCTCTTGATCGCTGCCGGTGAGCGGCCTTGGCTGCTGTCCCGCGGCTACGGCGGACAGCTTGCCGGCCCGGTCGCGGTCGACCCCCGGCACCATTGCGCCGATGACGTGGGCGACGAGCCGCTGCTGCTCGCGCGCTGCGCGCCCACGGTCGTCGCCCGCGATCGTGTTGCCGGCGCGCGCGTGGCGAAGGCTGCCGGAGCGGGCGTCATCCTCCTCGACGATGGCTTTCAGAACCCGGCGCTTGCCAAAGACCTGTCGATCCTCGTCGTCGACGCGCGCCGCGGGGTCGGCAACGGCCGGGTCTTTCCCGCGGGCCCGCTGCGGGCGCCGCTCGAGGCTCAGTTCGCCCGCGCCCAGGCGGTCCTGCTGATCGGGCAAGGGCCCGCGGCTGCGCCCGTTGCGAGGGACGCCGAGGCGCGCGGCCTTAGCCTTTTTCACGGCCGGCTGGTGCCGGACGGCGAGGCGGTTGCGGCGCTCGCGGGGGGCCGCGTGCTCGCGTTTGCCGGTATCGGCGATCCCGACAAGTTCTTCGCGACGCTTGCGGAGGCCGGCATCGAGGTTGCGGTCCGGCGCGGCTTTCCCGATCACCATCCTTACACGGCGTCGGAAGCCGCGGCTCTGACGGCGGAGGCCGAGGGCGCGGGCTTGGCGTTGGTGACCACGGAAAAGGACCTTGTGCGCCTCGGGGGCAAGCGCGCACTCGCCGCATTGGCCGCGCGCACCCACGCCCTGCCGGTCACGCTGACAGTCGAGGACGAAGACCGCTTCCGCCAATTCGTGCTGGCGGCCGTGGCGGCAGCGAGAATCTCTTGAACGGAATTTCTGCTGTGAATGCGCGCAGACGCGATCAGGTCCGGCCGGCCCGTGCGCGAAATTATTTTACCCGATCCCCTCGGGATGATGGCGGCGCAGCACCGCCTCCGGGCTCGCGTAGGGTTCCTGCAGCTCGACGCTCCAGTACTTCAATTCCTCGAGCGGAATCGGCACGCCCGTGACGGCGCAACGCACGAATGCGCCGGGCCGCACCACCCGGAAGTCGCCGTCGAGGTACTTGACCTCGGCCTCGTCCGCCATGGGGGACGAGCGATCGTAGCGATTGAGCACGTCCTGATCCTCCGACCGGTGCAGCATAATGGCTTGAGTCCGGTTCCGAAACCCACCGATTCGTGACCCGGTACGCACATGTTTTCGTGCCGGGGCGTGTTAAAGGTAGCGATTGCCGGACACTGCGGACCTAGTGCCGCGAACCCGAAGTTCGCACAACATTGCGGCCGGTTTGGTTGCGAACTTCGGGTTCAAAAGCGGCACTAGAATCATAAGCTTGCTAGTGTCCCTTTGATTCCGAAGTTCGCATCAAAGGGTGCGGCAAGGATGTGCGAACTTCGGAATCGGGACACTACCGTCGTGCGTCTGATCACGCTGATCCTTGCATTATTGGCTTTGACCGAAGCCGCGTCGGCGGCGCCGGAACTGGTCGAGATTCCCGAAGGCTCAGTCAAGCTCAAGGCCTATCTCTATCGCCCCGCCGGCGATGGCCCGTTCGCCGCGGTCGTCGCGCTGCACGGCTGCGCGGGACTGAGCGGCCACTCGGGACCGGTGTCCGGTCGCTATCGCGATTGGGGCGAGCGCCTCTCCGCCGCCGGATTCACCGTGCTTTTTCCCGACAGCTTCGGTTCACGCGGGCTGGCGTCCCAGTGCACCGTGCGCGAGCGCTCGGTCCGCACGGCGCGCGAGCGCGTGGCCGACGCGCTTGCCGCGCGCCATTGGCTGCAGAGCCAGAGCTGGGTCGTGGCGGGGCGGGTATCGCTCCTCGGCTGGCAGAACGGCGGCGTCGCCGCCCTGTGGACGGTCCGGCGGCGCGGCCGCGCCGGTGCCGCCGATGGCCCCGACTTCCGCTCCGCGGTGGCGCTCTATCCGGGCTGTCGCCGGCTCAGCCAGACGGAGTGGAGCGCGCGGGTGCCGACCCTGGTGCTGGTCGGCGCGTCCGACGACTGGGCCCCCGCGACGGCGTGCGAGCAGATGGTCGCGGGCGCGCGCGGGCGCAGCGCTCAGACCAAGATCGTGGTTTATCCCGGCGCCTATGCGGAGTTCGACCACCCCAACCAGCCGACGCGCCAGCTCAGCGGGCTCGCCTTTTCGGCCGACGGCTCCGGCCGGGCGCATTCCGGCACCAACCCGGCCGCGCGCGCGGACGCGATCAAGCGCGTGCCGGAGTGGCTGGCGCGGTGAGTCCCGTCACATCGGCGGGGTGAGACCGTCCTTGCCGTAGTTGATGCGCGGCGCCTGCAGGGTCCCGTCCGCCTGCTTCTTGCCCGCGGCGATGAAGATTTTGGTCCCCGGCTTGAGGTCGCCCGTGTCGCCCTTCACATAAGTAACGACGGCGGTCTCCGGCGAAACCACGACCTTGGTCTCGCCGTCCTTGTATTTCATCAGCAAGGTCTGGCCGTCGACTCCGGCGACGACCTGCTCGACATTGGCATTGGTCATGGTGCTCTTCGGCTGCAGGTCCCACGGCCGGTGACCTTCGCCGGTCCCGCGCATGGCTTCCGGGAATATGTGCACCTCGATGGCCTTCTGGGTGCCGTCGACCTGCGGCATGCCGGTGACGCCGACGTACGAGCCGACCTTGATGTCGGAGAGCGAGGCCTTGACCAGCGCAACGGCGACTGCGTTGTCGGCCAGGGTCACCTTCAATTCGGAGCCGTCGCGCGCCTTGATCACGTAGACCGGGCCGTCGACTCGCTCGATCGTGCCGCGCACGCGCACCGTATCCTGCGCGCCCGCGGTCGAGCCCAGGATCATCAGGGCACCCGCCGCCGCAAACACCAACGCCTTGCGATTCATTTCGTCCTCCCCAGACAGGAGGGCGGCGTCCGCCGTCCCGATCAGCCTGTCCCGTATTCTACCCCGCATCCTTGGGATTATTCCGCGCGAGTGTCCGGATTCCGAAGCTCGCACGACTTTGCGGCACCCACTGATGCGAACTTCGGGTTCGCGGCACTGGCGGGAAACACGCGTGCGTGACCGCGCTCACTGGCCGAACAGGTTTCCCTGACCCGCGTCGCCCGGAACGCGGCGGCGGCGCGGCCGCCGCGGCGGCTCGGCTTGCGGCTTGGCACGCCCGCCCTCGGCAACCGCTCCCACGTTTCCATCGGCAAACTCGATGTCGAGCCGCAGCCCCGGGCTCACCGCGGCGGCCGCGCGCAAGGGAGTTCCGGTCGGCCCGCGCACCAGGGCGAAGCCGCGCGCGAGCACGCCCTGATAGGACAATGCCGCGAGCACCTGCCCGGCATGGGCGAGCCTGGCGTCGCGCCGATCGATCAGGGCGAACATGGCGCGCAGTGCGCGCTCGGCGAGCGCTTCGACGCGGTCCCGCTCGCGCGTTATGCGGGCGCGGTGGGCCTCCGCGTTGGCGCGCAGGCCGACCGCCAGCCGCGCCGCGATCGCGGCAAAGCGCTCGCCACGCCGCTCGCCGAACACCCGCACCGCATGGCGCGCCCGCGCGATGAGGGCGGCAAGCCGTTCGCCCTCGCGCGCGACCCGCAGCCGCAAAGCGGCGAGGGTGAGCCGGCCGGCGCTCGCGTGATACTGCGTGCGGTGGATCTGGGCATTGGCCTTGAGCGCGCGCGGCAGCCGCTCGGCGAGACCGTCGAGCTTCTGCCACGGCACGGCCAGCATGTTCTGCGGCGTCGGCAGCGCCCGGGCGGCGGCGCGCAGTTCGGTGCGCCGGGCGTCGGCGCCGCGCCGCCAAGCGGCGAACAGCCGGCTGGCGCAGGTCTCGACTTGCCCGATCAGCTCGGAGCGCACCGGCACCGCCATTTCGGCCGCGGCGGTCGGGGTCGGCGCGCGCCGGTCGGCGGCGAAGTCGATCAGGGTCACGTCGGTCTCGTGCCCCACCGCGGAGATGAGCGGGATCATGCTTTGCGCCGCCGCGCGCACCACGATCTCCTCGTTGAACGACCACAGGTCCTCGAGCGAGCCGCCACCGCGCGCGACGATAATGAGATCGGGGCGCGGGATCGCGCCCGCCTTGGGCAGGCCGTTGAAGCCGTGGATCGCGGCGGCGACCTCGCCGGCCGAGCCGTCGCCCTGCACCCGCACGGGCCATACCAGCACGCGGCGCGGGAAGCGGTCGGCGAGCCGGTGCAGGATGTCGCGGATCACGGCGCCGGTGGGCGAGGTGACGACGCCGATCACGTCGGGCAGGAACGGGAGGAGCTGCTTGCGCCCCGCATCGAACAGGCCTTCCGCGGTCAGCTTGCGCTTGCGCTCCTCGACCAGCGCCATCAGGGCGCCCAGCCCGGCGGGCTCGAGCGTGTCGATGACGATCTGGTACTTCGATTGTCCCGGATAGGTGGTCAGCCGTCCGGTCACGACGACTTCGAGGCCGGCCTCGAGCTTGATCCTGATGCGCGCGGCCGTCATGCGCCAGATCACGCCGGCGATGCAGGCCTTCTCGTCCTTGAGGTCGAGGTAGACGTGGCCGCTGGTGTGGTACTTGACGTTGCCGAGTTCGCCGCGCACGCGCACGTAGCCATAGGTTTCCTCGACCGTGCGCTTGAGCGCCGCGGACAGCTCCGAGACGGTCATTTCCACAAGGTTGAGGCGGGCGGCTTCGGACATCACGGCGAATCCCTTGCGGGTCGGAGCTGGAGCATTCTGCTCTAGCTTATTATGGGGGCATGATCTTTTCCGAAAACCGGCACCCACCCCGGATCAAGTCCGGGGCAGGCTTTTTCGGGATCATGCGCTTCCATGGTACACCACCCGGCCCCTGCCGAACGTGTCCGAAGGCCGCATGAACATCCTTCTTCTCGGCTCGGGCGGGCGCGAGCACGCGCTCGCCTGGAAGATGGCGGCGAGCCCCCTGGTCGAGCGCCTGTGGTGCGCGCCCGGCAATGCCGGCATCGCCGCCGAGGCGGAGCTTGCAGCAATCGATCTCTCCGATCATCGGGCGGTGATCGCCTTCTGCAAGGCGCACGCCGTCGATTTCGTCGTGATCGGCCCGGAGGCGCCGCTGGTGGCCGGCATCGTCGACGACTTGGAGGCGGCGGGCGTCAAGACGTTCGGGCCGAGCAAGGCTGCGGCGCGGCTCGAAGGCTCCAAGGGTTTCGCCAAGGACCTCGCCAAGGCGAACCGCATTCCGACCGCGGCCTACGAGCGCTTCCGTGCGGCGACGCCCGCCAAGGCCTACGTGCGGGCCCGGGGCGCGCCGATCGTAGTCAAGGCGGACGGCCTTGCGGCCGGCAAGGGCGTCGTGATCGCGCAAAGCGCGGCGGAGGCGGACGCCGCCATCGACATGATGTTCGCGGGCGGGCTCGGCGCGGCGGGCGCCGAAGTGGTGATCGAGGAGTTCCTCGCCGGCGAGGAAGCCTCGTTCTTCGCGCTATGCGACGGGAAGACCGCGGTGCCGATTGCATCGGCCCAGGACCACAAACGCGCCTTCGACGGGGACGCCGGACCAAACACCGGCGGCATGGGGGCCTATTCGCCGGCGCCGGTGATGACGCCCGCGCTCGAACGGCAAACCATGAACGACATCGTGCTGCCGACGGTTCACGCAATGGCGGCGATGGGCGCGCCGTTCACCGGCATTCTCTTCGCCGGCCTGATGATCGACGCCGAAGGGCCGAAGCTCATCGAATACAACGTGCGCTTCGGCGACCCGGAGTGCCAGGTGCTGATGCCGCGCCTGATGTCGGACCTGGTGCCGGCGCTGATTGCGGCGCGCGACGGCGTCCTCCAAAGCTTCGATCTGCGCTGGTACGAGGAGACGGCACTCGCCGTGGTCATGGCCGCCAAGGGCTATCCGGGCAATTACGCCAAAGGATCCGCGATCGAAGGATTGGACGAGGCCGCGCAGATCGAGGGCGTGCAGATCTTCCACGCCGGGACGCGCGCCGAAGGCGGACGCATCCTCGCCAATGGCGGGCGCGTGCTCAACGTGTGCGCGCTCGGCCGCACGGTCGCCGACGCGCAGGCGCGCGCCTACGCGGCGGTCGAGCGCATCCGCTGGCCGGAGGGCTTCTGCCGCCGCGACATCGGCTGGCGCGCGGTGGAGCGGGAGAGCACGTTGCGATGACGCGCAAGCGAACGGTCAGCCTGCGCGACGCGCGGCGCGAGGAGGTCGCGCTGATCGTGGCGATGCTGGCCGACGATGCGCTCGGAGCGACGCGCGACCAGGCGGTCGACCCGCTGCCGACCGCATACTACGAGGCGTTCGACGCCATTGCGGCGAGCCCCGACAATCGCCTGCTGATCGCCGAGCTTGAAGGCGAGGCGGTCGGGACCCTGCAGATCACCTTCATCCCCGGCCTGGGCAGGGTCGGCGCGACCAAAATGCTGATCGAGGAGGTGCGCGTC
>DASZJC010000181.1:0-4820 GCA_035948495.1 Xanthobacteraceae bacterium
CGCACGTCGAAATCCCGGCCGGCTGGCATTCCCACAAGGTGCGCGCCCGCGACGGCGTGATGGTCGTCAACCACGAACGCCACGGCGACGGCGGCGATGACGGCTTCGGCGGCGGGCTCGGCATTTACGACGTTTCCGCGCCGGCGCGCCCGCGGCTCATCCACAAATGGCGCACCGCCGGAGGCGGCGTTCACCGCTACGACTTCGACGGCCGCTACGCCTACATCTCCTCGACCGTCGAGGGTTACGTCGGCAACATCGTCATGATCCTCGACCTGAAGGATCCGGCGCGCCCGCAGGAGGCCGGCCGCTGGTGGATTCCCGGCCAGCACGCGGCGGGCGGCGAAGCCTATCCGTGGGGCGACGGGGTCAAGCCGCGCTGCCACCATCCGCTGCGCCTCGGCGACCGGCTCTACGTCTCCTATTGGCACCACGGCTTCTTCATCCTCGACGTATCGGACCTGGCGAAGCCGCGCCTCGTCTCCGGGCTCAACACCGGCCCGGCGCATCCGCATCCGACCCACACGTGCCTGCCGATCCCCGGGAAGCTCAAGGGCCGCGCCATCATGGTCGTGGCGGACGAAGACGTGGCCAAGCTGCGCCCGTCGCCGCCCTCGTTCAGCTGGATCTACGACATCACCGACGAGCGCCAACCGCTGCCGATCGCGACTTTCGATGTGGAGGGGCTCGACAAGGACGGCGCGCCGCAGCCGGTGATGACCGGCTGCCATCAGCCGTGCGAGGTCGTCACCGGCACCGTCATTCCGTTCGCCTGGTTCGCCCAGGGGCTGCGCCTCGTCGACATCGCCGAGCCGTTCCGTCCGCGCGAGGTCGGCTTCTTCAAGCCCGACCCGCCGGCCGGCTGCGAGCGGGCCTCATCGAACGACGTCACGGTGGACGGGCGCGGGCTTATTTATCTGATCGACCGCCAGCGCGGCCTGCACGTGCTTGAGCGTTCGACCTAACCGTCATTCGCGGCTGTGCAGAAGCCTGACGCGCGCGCAACCGCGCCCCCTCTCCCCGGAGGGGAGAGGTGAAGAGCGGCGGCTTCACCCGCCGAAACCTTCTGCGCATCGCCGGCGCTGCGGCAAGCGCGTTCGCCGCCCCGCGGGTCGCGCGCGCGGCGTTCCCGCAACGGCCGCTGCGCCTCATGGTCGGATTCGCGGCCGGCGGCACCGTCGACACGATCGCGCGCATCCTGGCGCAGGGGATGACGCCGCTCATCGGCCAGCCGGTGGTGGTCGAGAACCGGCCGGGCGCCAGCGCCAGCCTCGCGGCGAACGCCGTGGTGCATGCCGAGCCGGACGGGCACACGCTCTTGTTTGGGGTGTTCTCCCACGCGGTCGCGCCGGCGCTGATGCATCTGAACTACGACACCATCGCCGATTTCGCGGCGGTGTCGCAAGTCGCAAGCGTGCCGCTGTTCATGTTCGCGGCCGGCAATTCGCCGTTCCGCAGCGTCGGCGATGTGGTCGCGGGTGCAAAAGCGAGCCCGGAAACCGTCACCTACGCCTCCGGCGGCGTCGGGTCTTCGGCCCACCTTGCCGCCGAGTTGTTCGCGCGGCGCACCGGCATCAGGCTCGTGCACGTGCCCTACCGCGGCGGCGCACCGGCGCTGCAGTCGCTCATCGCCGGCGACGTCAACCTGCTGTGGGACACGCCGCAGCCGACAACGCGTGCCTACATCGAGGAGGGCCGGCTGCGCGCGCTCGCCGTCATGGCGCCGGCGCGGCTGTCCGCCTATCCGGACATCCCGGCGATCGGCGAAGCCGGTCTCGGCGACCATCTCGCGGTCCAGGCCTGGCAGGGCGTGCTGGTGCGCGCCGGCACCCCGCCCGAGCTGATTGATCTCCTGTACCGCGTCATTGCCCGCACTATGGCGCAGCCGCAGACGCGCGAGCGCATCGCGGCGCTGGCGGTTGAACCCATGGCAACGAGCCCGGCGGAGTTCGGCGCCTTCTTCCGCGCCGAAGTCGCGCGCTGGACCGAAGTGGCGCGGCGCGCCGGCATCAGCGCGCAGTAGCGGGGCGTTATCGTCTTCGCGCCCGCCGCTTTTTCTTCGCGCGACCCGGCTTGGCTTTCTGGTGTCGATATGCGGCCGAGGCCGCCTCCTCCAACCCTGGGACGGTCCGCGCGATTGCTCCTCGGTCCGGAACCAGCCGCTCTCGCGCCGCCGCAGCAATGAATCCCGAGCGCGTTTCTCCCGTCGCCTCGGCGGCGCGGTCGATGCGATCGAGCAGACGCTCGTCGATCGATATGTTCACGCGCACGGCCTTTGTGGGCAGATCGGCATCTACGACCGCGACGAGCCCATCGACAAAATCCTCGGCAAAGTCCGGGTCCGCCCTGATCTCGGCGATGTCTCTGATTCTCGGCAAAGCCTCGCCCACCTCGATCATGCTCTCCACATGGAAATCGAGCGCGTCGCGCCCGCGCCGCAAGGCCTCGTCAACGGTGTCGCCGCCGGCGATGCAGCCCTGAAAATCCGGGAATGAAATGCCGTAGGCGCCGGGCGCACCATGCACCAATGCGACGACAGCGACCATCGCTTCTCTCCTCGAGTGTGGATCGTTCCAGACTCACCATTTCCAGCCCGCCTTGCGATAGATCGATCGCAGCGTGCCGATCGGAATCTCCTTCATGCCCATGTCGACCGTGATCACGGCCGGCTGGCCCCGCTTGTTGAAATTGACATGGTCGCCGCGACCGGCGCGCCGCTGCCATCCCTCACGCTCAAGCCGCCTGCACACGTCGCTCGGGCGTTCCGGCGCATGCCGGGCCATGGGCGCGTCCTTCCGATGCGCACAAACTACACACCGAAAGGCGGCGCTTCAAGACCGTTGTGTAGTTTTTGGCCACTCGGATGCCCGCCAGCCGGCTTGCCGACGGCGGGCAATCCCGTACTTTCTCCGGCGGACCCATGGGGGAAGCGGTCGATGGCGGCACTGCAATTCAATCCGGCGGACCCGGCGACCAACGCCGACCCGTTCCCGATCTTCCGCCGGCTGCAGGACGAGGACCCGGTGCACTGGAGCGACCCCGTCAAGGGCTGGGTCGTGACCCGCTACGACGACGTGCGCGCCATCGCCCTCGACCGCAACATGTCGGCCGACCGGGTGCGGCCGTTCTTCAACCTGCTGCCGACCGCGGAGCAGCGCAAGCTCGCCGACCTCGCGCACTATCTGACCCTGTGGGCGGTGTTCAAGGACCCGCCCGACCACACGCGGCTGCGCGGGCTGATGAACAGGGCGTTCACGCCGCGCGCGGTCGAGGCGCTGCGGCCCAACATCGAACGCATCGTCGACGACCTGCTCGACGCCGTCGTCGCGCGCGGCAGCGCGGACCTGATCGCCGACTTCGCCTATCCGCTGCCGGCGAGCGTGATCATGGACATGCTGGGCGTGCCGCGCAGCGACCTCGGCGTGATGAAGGTGTGGTCGGACGACATCGCGCTGTTCGTCGGCATCGCCCGCGCGACGCCGGGGAAATACGAGCGGGCGCAAGCCGGCACGCGCGAGATGGCGGCCTATTTCCGTCGCCTGGTGGCAGAACGACGCAAGGCGCCGCGCGACGACATGATCTCGGCGCTGATCGCCGCCGAGGAGGAGGCGCGGCATCTGACCGAGGACGAGATCGTGGCGAGCTGCATCCTGCTGCTGTTCGCCGGCCACGAGACCACCGCCAACCTGATCGGCAACGGCGTGCTCGCGCTGCTGCGCCATCCCGATCAACTGGCGAAGCTGCGCGCGCGGCCCGAGCTTGCCGCGAACGCGGTCGAGGAATGCCTGCGCTACGACGGTCCGAGCGGCGCGCTCGCCCGCGTGGTTGCGGTCGAGCACGAGATGGGCGGACGGCACTTGAAGCCGGGCGAGCGCGTCTATGCCTGGATGAACGCCGCCAACCGCGACCCGCGCCGCTTCCCCGACCCCGACCGCTTCGACATCGAGCGCCCCGACAACCGCCACCTCACCTTCGGGCACGGCGCGCATTTCTGCCTCGGCGCGCCGCTCGCGCGGCTCGAGGCGCAGATCGCCTTCCCGCGCATATTGGCGCGGCTCGAAGGGCTGCAGCTGGCGGCGGAGAAATTCGAGTGGATGGATTCGCTCATCCTGCGCGGGGTGAAGCATCTGCCGGTGAGGTTCGAGCCGGTCGGGGCAAGGGTGGCGGTGTAAGGAGCGTTCCATGGCCTTCACGCTTTACAACGCGCCACAATCGACCTGCAGCCAGCGCGTCCGCTTCGTGCTCAATGCGAAGAAGCTTCCATTCGCCGAGATCAAGCTCGACCTCCTCGCGGGCGATCAGCTCAAGCCCGACTACCTCAAGCTCAATCCCAACGGCGTGGTGCCGACGCTCGACCACGACGGGGCGATCGTCATCGATTCCTCGGTGATCATCGAATATCTCGATGAGGTCGCGCCGGAGCCGGAATGCTTCACCCCGGCGGCGCCGGCCGAGCGGGCGGCTATGCGCGCGCTGATGCGCTTCATCGACGAGATGCCGGCGGCGGCGATAAGAGTGCCGACCTTCAATCTCGCCTTCCTGCCGCGCTTCCAGGCGATGAGCGAGGCGGAGTTCACGGCCTTCGCCAACGCCAAGCCGCTGCGCCGCGAGTTCATGCTGGCGATGGGCCGCAACGGATTTTCCGCGGCCGAGATGGACGCCGCGCTCGGCCGCCTCGCGCGCACCCTCGACCGCATGGCGGACGCAATCGTCGCGAGCGGCGGCCCGTGGCTGATGGGCGCGCGCCCGAGCCTCGCCGACGTCGCGGTGATGCCGGCGATCGTGCGCATGGCCGACCTCGGCCTCGCGGGGATGTGGGC
>DASZJC010000182.1:0-5416 GCA_035948495.1 Xanthobacteraceae bacterium
ATCGCAAGGGCCGGGCTGCATGGAAGGCGCGGGACGCAATTCGGGCACGTCGCAGCGGATATTGGATACCGCCGAGCGGCTGATGCAGGTGCGCGGCTACAACGGATTTAGTTATGCCGACATTGCCGCGGCCCTGCGCCTCACCAAGGCGAGCCTGCACTACCACTTTCCCAGCAAGGCCGAGCTGGGGCAACGCTTGATGGCGCGCTACACGACGAACTTCCTCGCCGCGCTCGCCGCGATCGACGCGAGCGGCGCGAGCGGGCGCGAGAAACTGCAGCGCTACGTATCCATCTATTCGGACGTGCTGGCCAACAACCGCATGTGCCTGTGCGGCATGCTCGCCGCCGAATACGCGACCCTGCCGAAAACCGTCAAATCGGAAGTCACGCGGTTTTTCGACGCCAACGAGGCTTGGCTCTCGCGCGTTCTCGAGCAGGGCCGCAAAGCGGAGGGCATGAAACTCGCCGGCCCGCCGATCGAGGCGGCGCGCGTCTTCATCGCGACGCTCGAGGGCGCCATGATGCTGGCGCGCTCCTACGGCGACGCGGAGCGGTTCGATCGTGCGGGCCAGCGGCTGTTGGCGGACATCGGTTGATGCCGGCCGGCGCAGCCGCCCGCCGCGTTATTTGAGCGCGCGCGCGGCGCGAGGCGTCAAGCGTGAGCGTGGGGTGCCGCCGCGTAATCGAGCATGCCTTGAAAGTCGACGACCACGGCCGGCTCCTCGCCGACCACCCAGGCGTCATGACCGCTCGGCAGCAGCGACACGTCGCCGGGCTTGCAATCGAACTCGGCGCCGTCGTCCATGCGAACGCGCAGCACCCCGGAGACGTGATATTGGAAATGGGGAGCCTCGCAGCTCGCCGTCTTGGCGATCGGCTGCACGGAGGTGGCCCAGCGCCAGCCCGGCTCGAACACGGCGCGGCCGATCGTGGCGCCGCCGATCTTGATCAGCTCCAGGCGTCCCTTGGGAAACTCGCGCACCTCCTCGGGCACCCCGAAGCTCTTGCGCTCGGCCTTCCCTGCTGTCTGATTCACGGCTCTCTCTCCTCTGCCTGAGCCCGGTTGCGGGCGTGCGGGAAGGCTAGAGGCCGGCCGGCGGCCCGCGAATACGCAAGTTGGCGTACACATGGACATACTTGGCGAAGCTCGGCACCGACGCGCGCCTCGCCGCCACCCCGCCGCAGCCCGCCGTGCGGCGATGGGCGACGTAGCGCGCCGCGCTCACGCTCCCTACGCTTGTATTTTTCCCGACGCGGTGGTGGGCTTGCCGCGATGCCCTGGGGTTCGGTCGATGCGTCGCCACGTCGGCAGAACCCGTTCCATCCAATATTCGCCGGGAGAGAAGCCATGCGCGCCGCGGTCCTGACCGAAGTCAACAAGCCCCTGCAGATTCTCGATCTCGAGCAGGAGCCGCCCAAGGCGAACGAGGTGCGGGTGCAGGTCAAGGCCGCGGGCGTGTGCATGAGCGACTGGCACATCATGAACGGCGACTGGCCGCTGCCGCTGCCCATGGTGCTCGGCCACGAGGCCGCCGGGATCGTAGTGGAGAACGGGCCGGGCGTGACCTCGGTCAAGCCGGGCGATCACGTGATCTTTTCGTTCCGGCCGCACTGCGGCCACTGCCGCTATTGCTCGTCGGGGCGCACCGTGCTGTGCATCGGCCACAACGACACGCCGCGCTGGCTGATGCACGACGGCACCGCGCGCGTGCGCCTCAACGGCGAGCCGATCAACCAGATGGCGCGGATCGGCACGTTCTCCGAACACGTCGTCTGCCCGGCCGAGCAGGCGATCAAGATCCGCAAGGACCTGCCGTTCACCCATGCGGCGATCATCGGCTGCAGCGTCGCGACCGGCGTCGGCGCCGTCATTCGTCACGCGCGGGTGGCCGCGGGCGACAGCGTGCTGGTGATCGGCTGCGGCGGAGTAGGCCTCAATGTCGTGCAGGGCGCGCGGCTGGCCGGCGCGCGCATGATCATCGCCTGCGACCTGCTCGACAACAAGCTCGCCTACGCCAAGACGTTCGGCGCGACGCACACGATCAACGCCAAGTCGGGCGACGTGGTCAAGCAGGTTCAGGCGCTCACCGACGGGCTCGGCGTCGATGCCGCCTTCGACGCCATCGGCAGCGAGGCGACCACGCTGCAGATCGTCGACGCCGTGGCGCCGGGCGGCCATGCGGTGCTGGTCGGCATTCCCGCCTACAAGGTGCGCGCGCCGATCAGCCCGTTTGCCATGGTCTATGCCGAGAAGACGATCAGCGGCACCTACTACGGTTCGGTGCGCCCGGACGTCGATTTCCCGATCCTCGCCGACCTCGACATGGACAAGAAGCTCAACCTCGACGACCTGATCAGCCGCACCTACAAGTTCGATGAGATCAACGAGGGCTTCCGCCTGCTGGTGGCCGGCGCCGTGGCCCGCGGCGTGATCGTGTTCGATTGATTGCGGGTGAGCTTCGTAGCCCGCATGGAGCGGAGCGGAATGCGGGGCGGGACTCCCGGATTGCGCTTCGCTCCATCCGGGCTATGACCGCTTCTGGTCCGCATGTCCGCACCCTATATTGCGGGAGTAGGCATCTGAATTGTCGGGTCCCACCATGGCCGATCCCGCCTCCCGCTTGGCAACGCGCGTCGCCTATGGGGCAAGCCAGCTGCCGCGGGTTGCCTGGTATGTCGGTCACAACGCGATCATGCGGCGACTGTCCGGGCTGGCGCGAAGTTCCGGCACGAGCACGCGGCCGCGCGCCACGACCGATGCGCCGGTGCCCGGCCGCCGCCGCCTTTACGCGGATATGGCCACGCTGTTCCAACAAGACCTCGCCAACGTCGAGGCCGGCATCTATCCGCTGCCGGCGGATCATGACGGCTCGTTGCCGGCGCTCATCAACCGGTCGCGCCTGTTCTTTGCGGACCTGCCGGAGATTTACCGCCGTCGCGAAAGCGGCGAGCATCAGCAGGTGTTGAGCGAGGAGATGCGCGGCAGGCGGCCGCGTTATTACCTGCAGAACTTCCACTATCAGACCGGCGGCTGGATGACGCGCGAGTCGGCGCTGCGCTACGACACGCAGGTCGAGGTGCTCCTGCACGGGACGGCGAACGCGACCCGGCGCCAGGCGCTGCCGCCGCTGCACGAGGTTTTCGCCGGGCGCGATCAGCGTCGGCTGCGGCTCGTCGACCTCGGCTGCGGCACCGGACGCTTCCTCGACTCTGCCAAGCAGGTTTGGCCGCGGCTGCCGTGCCTCGGCATCGACCTGTCCGAGGCTTACCTCGCGGAGGCGAAACGCCACTTGAGGCGCTGGGGCTGGATCGATTGCGTCGTCGCCAACGGCGAGGCGCTGCCCCTGGCCGACGCCAGCCAGGACGCGGCGACGGTCGTGTTCATGTTTCATGAACTGCCGCCCAAGGTGCGCCGTATCGTCTTTGCCGAGCTCGCCCGCGTGCTCAAGCGCGGCGGACGGCTCGTCGTCCTCGATTCGCTTCAAATCGGCGACGAGCCGGATTACGACGGCACGCTCGAGCTGTTTCCGCAAAATTATCACGAGCCCTATTACGCCGGCTATCTCAAGGAAGATTTCCCCGCCATGGCTGCCGCCTGCGGCCTGACGCATGTCCGCGACGTCAATGCGTTCGTCTCCAAGGTGATGGTGTTCGACAAGCCGTGACCGGCCTCAGGGCTTCGGCAGCAACAGCACGGCGCCGGCCTTGAGTCCCCAACGATCGAGATGGGCCGTCGAGGTCCCGTCCGGCGAGACCCAATGCGCGTGCGTGCGCTCGCCGCCGTGGGTCGCGATGCCTTCGAGATCGGCCGAGACGTAGATGCCCGCGACGCGTCCGGCAATTTCGTCGCCTCTGCTGTCGACCGCAATCGCGATCGGCAGGCCCATGCCGTGCGGTCCCCCGGTCGGCGCCGCATTGACGTGCATGAGATAGGAGACAAGCGTGCCCGTTATTTGGAACGGGAATGATTTTTCCGGATCGAGGCCATGGGCCTTCGCCGTGGCGGCCAGATAGGCTTCGATTTCGGTCGGCGCCACGTCCCGTTCGACCGGCACGCTTTGCCAGTCGCCGGCCGCGCCGACGACAAACAGCGCGGCGGCCTCGGAACCGGCGGCCGGGTGCGCGCCGGGTTTGCCGTTGCTGACGATCAGTTTGCCGTCGTAGATGGTGATCTCGCCGCGCGCGTCGGCCAGCGCTCCGACGCCGGTGGTGGGATGCCCGGCCATCGCGGCGGCCAGTTGCACTTTCGCGGTGAAATCGCCCTCCAATATGATCTTGCGAAACATGCCGAAGGTCTTGATGTCGTAAGGCCGGCGGACGGCCGCGCCGGCGGCATCGCCTGACGGCTGCTGCGCTGCCGCCGGCTGCGCCGCGAAGGCGATCAGCCCCGCCGCGCAGATGATGAGGTTTCTGCCGTTCAAGCGCATGGCAGGACGATTTTCCATTTCGCCTCAATCCATAGCCAAAGGCTATAGGGCCGAAGGCGCAACGGCAAACAAATTATTGCCGCCAATCAATCGACACTACAGACAAAACATCCGATTTCGGCTAGCTCTCCTATCACCAAAACGGAGACCACGCGGTGCATTCGGACGCGTCGGCGCTTGACCTGATCCTGACCGGCGATCCGGCGCTGTTTGCGATCGTGCGCTTGTCGCTCGTCGTCAGCCTGAGCGCGGTCGCCGTCTCCGCGCTGATCGGCATCCCGCTCGGCGCGTTCGTGGCGCTCGTGCGTTTTCGCGGGCGCGAAGGCGTCATCGTGCTGCTCAACACGCTGATGGGCCTGCCGCCCGTCGTGGTCGGGCTCGCGGTCTACCTAGCGCTGTCGCGCTCGGGCCCGCTCGGCTTCCTCGGGCTTCTCTTCACGCCGACCGCGATGATTGCCGCCCAGACCATCCTGGTGACGCCGATCATCGCCGCGCTGGCGCGCCAGGCGATCGAGGACCTGTGGCAGGAATACCGCGACGAATTGGCCGCGATGAACGTCGGGCCGCTCCGCCGGGTGGCGACGTTGATCTGGGAGGGACGCTTCAGCCTGGTGGTGACGCTGCTTGCCGGGTTCGGCCGCGCGGCGGCCGAAGTCGGCGCCATCATCATCGTCGGCGGCAACATCAACGGCTATACCCGCACCATGACGACCGCCATCGCGCTGGAGACTTCGAAGGGCGACCTGTCGCTCGCGCTCGGCCTGGGCGCGGTGCTGATCGCGATCGTGATCGCGGTCAACGCGTTCGTCTGGCTCGCCCGCCGCGCCGGCGAAAACTTCGCCGGATAATCATGCGCGCGTCCTCCTCCGATCTGCCGATCCGCTTCGACGAGGTGAGCGTGCGCAGCGCGGGCGTGACCATGCTCGCTCCCGTCACCTTGCAGATCGAGGCGGGCGCGCCGACCGTGCTGGTGGGCCCGAACGGCTC
>DASZJC010000183.1:0-9890 GCA_035948495.1 Xanthobacteraceae bacterium
GCGATGCAGCGGTCGATTGCGGCCGTAGCGATGCTGCGTTGGATGGTGGTGAACTCGAACGACAGCGCGGCGACCGGCCGCGACAGGCCGGCCAGCACCTCCGCCTCGAACCCCTCGACGTCGATCTTGATGAAGGCGGGAACGCCGTGCCGGGCAATCAGCACGTCGAGGGTGGTCATCGGCACTGCGAGCGTCCGGGTCCAGGCCTGGCCTTCCCAGCCGGCTGCCCCGGCGGCGGCGCGGATGAAATCCGGCGAGGCGGTCGCGACCGTCGGATTGTCGAGATTGAGCCTCAGGTCGATCGTTCCGACGCTGCGCCCGAGCGCGACCGGCTCGATCGTCACGGCGCGGTCGCGGCGGTGCAGCAGCTTGAGCGTTGTCCGCAACGCCGGCTGCGGCTCGACGGCGACGACCCGCGCGCCCAGCCGGCGGAACGCGGCGACGCGGTCGCCCACGTGGGCGCCGATGTCGAACACGAGGTCGCCCGGCTTGATGAAACGGCCGTAGAGCCGCTCCATCGCGTCGCGCCGCTGGCGGTTGCCGTAGTAGATGCGCAGCGACCGCACGACGCCGCGCGCGGTGCGCCACCAGTCGGCCATGCAGGCCTCAGGCGAGGCGCGGGCGCGCCGCCTCGACCGCCGGAAGCGCGAGCGCGCGCAACGGCGGCGGCGGCGCGGTCTCTTCCGGCAGGCGGCCGATGCCGAGCCGCAGGAGCGCGCGGCCGGCGGCGGGCAGCGCCGTGATCACCGCGAGCGGGATCGCCAGCAGCGGCCCGCCGGCGATGAACAGCGCGTAGGGGATTGCGCTCGGCGCGGTGAAGGCCAGAACGCCGACGATGACCACCCCGAGCAGTGCCTGCGGCCACAGATTGTGGATCGCGAGCGAGAGCGGCACCGCGTGATCGTCGCGCGTCTGGCCGATCCAGCCGATGGTGCGGCCGAACAGGAGGCCGCCGAGGAACAGCGTATGGCCGACCCACATGATCGGCGAGAGCAGCAGGAAGAACACCGTCTCGACGGCGACGCTGCCGAGGAAACGCGCGGTGCCGCCGAACGCTTGGCGCGCGGCCGGACGCGACAGCACGTCGATCACGGTCGCGATCTTGGGCGCAAACCACATCACCAGCACGATGGCGAACAGGGCGTAGCCGGCGTCCGGCCGGATGAATTGCGCCGGCCCCTTGAGCGCCACCGCGATCGTCGTGATGACGAGAAGCGCGATCCAGGCGGGGGACGCGAGGAACCAGATCAGCGCGAACGCGATCTGAAACCGGCTGACCGGCGCGAGCCCGGGCAGCCGCACGAATGGCCAGTACTGCATGTTGCCCTGGCACCAGCGCAGATCCCGGCGGATGAACTCGAGCAAGGTCGGCGGATTTTCCTCCCAGCCCAGCTCCTCCTCGGGCAGCGCGCGCACCTCGTAGCCGGCCCGGCGCATCAGCACCGCCTCGATGTGATCGTGACTGAGGATCGGACCGCCAAGCGGCCCGCGCCGCTCGATTTCCGGAAGGGCGCAATGAGCGATGAACGGCTTGAGGCGTACCGCCGCGTTGTGGCCCCAGTAGGGTCCGCAATCGCCCTGCCACCACGCGCTGCCGATGGTGTAGGAGCGCATGCCAAGCCGCATGCCGAACTGGAATATGCGCGCAAAGGCGCTGGTCGATGGCAGGCCCACCACGAGTCCCTGCAGGATGCCGATGTTGGCATCGGCCTGCATGATCCGCACCAGCCGCAGGATGGCGGCGGCGGGCATGAAGCTGTCGGCGTCGAGGGTGACCGCGAGGTCGTGGCGGTCGCCCCAGCGTTCGCAGAAATCGCGGACGTTGCCGGCCTTGAAGCCTGCATTGTCGGCGCGGCGGCGATAGGTCAATGCGATGCGGCCGTCCCACCGCTTGGCGAGGACGCTGAAGCTCGCGTCCTCCTGCGCGGCGATCGCCGCGTCGTCCGTGTCGCTGAGCACATAGACGTGGAAATGCTCGCCGACGCCGGCGGCGACCAGGTCGGCCAGCATCGGCTCGAGGTTGCGGATCACCCGGTCCGGTATCTCGTTGCGGATGCACAGCAGGATGGCGGTCGCGGCGGTGATCGGCTCGTTGCCGCTGATGCTCCTAGCCGCCGGCAGCACCGCGGCGATCGGATCGCGCGCAAAGCGCATGATCACGAAGCCGATGGTGGCGTTCCAGAAGCCGATCACCGACCACGGCAAGGTTGCGGCGAACAGCACCAGGATCACGACATCGAGGGTATCGAGCCCGTCCGCCGACAGCGCCAGCGCGGTGAGCCCCAGCACGCCGGCGATGGTGGCAATCACCAATGTGGCGAACAGCACCCGGCGGCCGGCCATGGAGAGACCGGTCCGGGCCGGGCCTAAGTCTACCGCAATCCCCCGCTCGACCACGCGCCGGTCCCCCGCTCTGCCTTTTCGGCCCGCACCAGGATATAGCGGGGGGCAGGGCCTCGAGTCCAACACGGGATGCGCGGGTGACTAACGGTCGGTTGGGCGAGGAGGCCGAGGCGCTGTGGTACGTCGGACCCGGCCGGGCCGAGATCCGCCGAGAGGCCGTGCCGGAGCCCGGCCGCGACGCGGTGCGGGTGCGCGCGCTGCACGGCGCCATCAGCCGCGGCACCGAGCGGTTGGTCCTGGCGGGCCGCGTGCCGCCGAGCGAATACGCGCGCATGCGCGCCCCGCACATGGGCGGCGCCTTTCCGTTTCCGGTGAAGCACGGCTACGCCACCGTCGGCCGGGTCGAGGCGGGGCCGGAAAACTTGGCCGGCCGCACCGTCTTCGCATTACATTCGCACCAGAGCCTGTTCGTCCTGCCGGCCGATGCCGTGACCCCGGTCCCTGACGGCGTGCCGGCGCGCCGCGCGGTGCTCGCCGCCAACATGGAGACCGCGCTCAACGCCACCTGGGACGCGGCGCCCGGCCCGTCCGGCCGGATCGCGGTGGTGGGGGCCGGCGTGGTCGGAGCGCTCGTTGCCTGGCTGTGCGGACGCATCGTCGGCACGCAGGTGACGCTGGTCGACCTGCTGCCGTCCCGCGTCGCGCTCGCCGAGCGCCTGGGGGTCGGCTTCGCGCTTCCGGCGGCCGCGCCGGCGGATTGCGACTTCGTCTTCCATACCAGCGCGAGCGCGGCCGGTCTTGCCACCGCGCTCGGGCTTGCGGGCGAGGAGGCGAGCATCATCGAACTGAGCTGGTACGGCGCCGGCGACGTGCCGGTGCCGCTTGGCGGCGCCTTCCACAGCCGCCGCCTGCGGCTCATATCAAGCCAGGTCGGCAAGGTCGCGCCGGCTCGGCGCGCGGAGTTTACGCCCGCCCGGCGACTTGCCGCCGCCGTTGCGCTTCTCGCCGAACCGGCCCTCGACGCGCTGCTCGCTCCGGCCGTCGCGTTCGCGGATCTGCCGCGACAATTGGCGCGGCTCCTCGCGCCCGAAACCGACGTGCTGTGCCCGGTGATCGATTACTGACTTGCTTGACCTCTCCCGAGCGGCGGGAGAGGAGAGGAAACAACGAGGGATCGCCGTGTTTGCCGTCGAAGTATCCGATCACATCATGATCGCCCATTCGTTCCGCGGCGCCGTGTTCGGGCCGGCGCAAGGGCTGCACGGCGCGACCTTCGTGGTCCGGGTCGCGTTCCTCGCCGAGCGGCTCGACCCCAACGGCATCGTGGTCGACATCGGGCGCGCCCACGAGGTGCTCAAGGCGGTGCTCGATCCGCTCAAGTACCAAAACCTCGACGCCATGCCGCAGTTCAAGGGCGTCAATACCACGACCGAGTTCCTCACCAAGCACGTGTTCGATCGTCTGGCCGATGCGGCACGCAAGGGCGGCTTGGGCCGCGACGGACGCGAGCTTGCGGCGATCCGCGTCACCGTCGCCGAATCTCCGTCGGCGCGCGCCTGGTACGAGGCGCCGTTGTGGTGAAGCCGCTGGCGTTCGCGGTTCCGGGCGATCTCGACACTCCGACCGGCGGCTACGCCTACGACCGGCGCATGATCGCCGAGCTGACGCGGCTCGGGTGGGACATCGAGGTGATTGATCTCGGCAATGAGTACCCGCGCCCGAGCCCCGCCGCGCGGGCGGCGGCGCGGGCCAGGCTTGCGGCCGTGCCGCCCGCAACGCGGATCGTCATCGACGGACTCGCCTTCGGCGTGCTGCCCGATGTCGCGGTCGTCCTGTCCCGCACGCATCGATTGGTCGTCCTGGTTCACCACCCGTTGGCGCTTGAATCCGGGCTCGCTGCGCAGGAAGCCTCGGCGCTGCGCGAGAGCGAACGCGCGGCCCTGGCCGAAGCGGCGCGCGTGGTGACGACGAGCCGAACCCTCGTGCGAACGCTGATCTGCGATTACGGCGTAGCGCCGGAGCGCCTGGCGATTGCGCCGCCCGGGACCGACAAAGCGGCGCCGGCGCGCGGCAGCGGGGGCGCCGGCCCGGTTGCGCTGATCGCGGTCGGGGCCGTGGTGCCGCGCAAGGGCTATGATGTGCTGATCACCGCGCTCGCCGCGCTTGACGATCTGCCCTGGCGCCTGACCATCGCGGGCGACCGCACACGGGACGGCGCGACCGCGCAGCGGCTCGAGCGCGATATCGCGCGCCACGGTCTCACCGCGCGCATCACGCTAGCGGGTGCGGTGCCGGACGCGCGCCTCGATGCGCTCTACGACGGCGCCGACCTGTTCGTGCTGCCGTCACGATACGAGGGTTACGGCATGGGGTTTGCCGAAGCGATTGCGCACGGACTGCCGGTGATCGGAACCGACGCCGGTGCCATTGCCGAGACGGTTCCCGCCGGCACCGGCCTGCTGGTGCCGCCGGACGATGCGGCGGCGCTCGCGGCGGCGTTGCGCCGTCTGATAACTGACGCGGGCGAGCGCGGGCGGCTCGCGGCGGCGGCGCGTGCGGCTGCCGCCCAGCTCCCGACCTGGGCAGATTCGGCGGTGCTGTTCTCGCGCGCGCTCGAGGCGGTCGGATGAGCGGCTTCTCCGCCGACTGGCTGGCGCTGCGCGAGCCCTACGACGCGCGCGCGCGCAATCGCGACGTGCTCGATTCGGTCGCGGCTGCCGCGTGCGCCGCCGGCAATTCGGTTGCCGTGGTCGATCTCGCCTGCGGCACCGGCTCGACCTTGCGCGCGATCGCGCCGCGCCTTCCGGCCCGCCAGGATTGGCGCCTCGTCGACAATGACCTCAGCCTCTTGGCTCGCGCCGCTTCGGGCCGGTCGACGCCGGGCATCGCGGTCACCCGCATCCCGGTCGACCTCACCCGCGACCTCGAGGCGGCGCTCGACGGCCCCGTCAATCTGGTGACGGCGTCGGCGCTGCTCGACCTCGTCTCCGCCGATTGGCTCGAGCGTCTGGCCGTCGAGGTCGCGGCGCGGTGCCTGCCGTTATATGCGGCCCTGACCTACGACGGCCGCCTCGGATTCGATCCGGTCGATCCGCTCGACTCGGCGGTGGTCGCGGCAGTCAATCTGCATCAGCAAACCGACAAGGGCTTCGGTCCGGCGCTCGGCCCCGCCGCCGCCGAGGCGGCGATCGCCCGCTTCCGGTCGACCAATTACGCGGTCGTGCACGGCCGTTCCGACTGGCACCTCACGCCGCGCGATCGCGATATCCAGCTGGACATGCTGGCCGGCTGGGCCGGGGCGGCGCGCGAGATCGATGCGGTGTCGCTGGCCGATGCAGCCGCCTGGCTGACCCGCCGGCGCGATCTGGTCGCCGCCGGGTGCTCGGCCATCACGGTCGGTCACGTCGACATTTTCGCCCGGCCGATCGGCACCCGCGTCGCCGAAAGGTCGCAGTCGAACAGGACGTCCTCGCCGAGGGGATAGGCGCGGGTCGGCGGCCGCATCGCGTGGTCGACCCGATCGATCGGCGCAAGCGACAGCCCCGCTCGCCCGGTGCCGAGGATGATGGGCGCCACCATCATGTGCAGGCGGTCGAGGCAGCCGGCGGACAGGAAACCCGAGACGGTCCTCGCGCCTCCTTCGACGAGGATTCGGCGCCATCCGAGCCCGGCGAGCCCGGCGAGCACCGCGGCCGGCGCGATGTGCCCGTCGTCTGCCGGCAGGCGGACCACTTCGACCCCGTCCGGAACCATGCCGCGGGCGGCCGGCGTCGTCACCACCAGCCGTCGCGCACCATCGGCGGCGAGCACCCGGGCGCTCGGCCGCAGGCGTCCGTGCGGGTCGAGGATGACGCGGGCCGGGTTGGGACCGGCGACCCGGCGCACGGTCAACTGCGGATCGTCCGCGAGCGCCGTGCCGACGCCGATCACCACCGCATCGACCAGGGCACGCAGCCGGTGCAGGTGGTCGAGGCCCGCCGGCCCGTTGATGTAGTGGGAGTGCCCGCTGTTGGTGGCGATACGCCCATCGAGGGATTGGCCGAGCTGGCCCACCACCACGAGATCGTCGATCGACCCCGCCCGCAGCGGGCCGAACAGCTGGTCCCACGGGGCCGGCAAATGCCCCTCGGCGCGGAAAGCCGCCGGAACGGGCTCCCACGCCCCCGGCTTCGCCGCGCCGCGCGATGAATGGGTGTTCATGGCCTCCCGGTAACCCACGGATCGTTTTTGCAGACGGCGCGCATGAATGTCTGGTACACTGGTGTTCTATATCAGTAGCGGACGGAACATCTGCCGGTTCCGGGCGTAGTCATCCTGTCACAAGTCCAGGCGTGGAACATCAGTAGATGCGCAACGGGGACGCGAGCGTAGTTTTGAGTTTGTTCGGGGCGCCTGGTCAAGTCGAGGTCGAGCGGGGGCTCGCCGAGTTTCGCGGCGGGCGTCCGGTGCGGATTTCCACTCCCGGACAATCGATCGTGGCCTTGCCGGTGGACGGCATCGACGCGCGGCGGCTTGCCGCCTTCGCGGCGTTTGCGGCGCCGGCGCTGCCGCGCCTCGTCATCACCGCGCGCCGCGCCCGCGCGCTCGGGCTCGATGCGTCCGACCCGCTGGCGATTGCGCTCGCCGGCACCGAGGATATCGAGACCATCGAGGCGCTCGTCGCCGATGCCGACACGCGAGGGCCGCTCGAAGCCGGTCCCGCCGGCGCGCCCGCCAAGGCGGCGATCACGCTTGCCAAGTTCGCCCAGCGATTGCCGGCGCTGCTCGTCGCCGATGCGGACGCCGCCGGCCCCGCGTACGCCGATCCGCCGCTCGTCTCGGTCGATGCGGAATCGATCGCCAAGTTCCGCCGCAGCGTCCTGCAGTCGCTCACCATCGCCGGCGAGGCGCAGGTGCCGCTGCACGGCGGCCATTCGACCCGTTTCGTGGTGTTCCGCGACGCCATCGGCGGCAACTCGATCGCGGTCGTCGTGGGCAAGCCTGATTTCTCGAAAGCGGTCCCGGTGCGGCTCCATTCGGCCTGCCTTACCGGCGACGTGTTCGGCTCGCGCCGCTGCGATTGCGGCGATCAGCTCAAGCTCGCGCTGGCGCGGCTCGACGAGGCGGGCGGCGGCGTGATCCTCTACCTCGATCAGGAGGGACGCGGGGTCGGGCTCGTCAACAAGATGCGCGCCTATGAACTGCAGGACGAGGGCCTCGACACGGTCGACGCCAACACGACGCTCGGCTTCGACGACGACGAACGCGACTACGGCATCGCCGCGCGCATGCTGGAGATGCTCGGCTGCACCCGCGTGCGCCTGCTGACCAACAATCCGGCGAAACTCGACAGCCTCGCCGGCGCCGGCATCGAGGTGTTGGGCCGTCTGCCGCTCTACACCCCGATCAATGCGGACAATCGTCGCTACCTCACCGCCAAGGCGACCCGCGCCGGCCATCGGCTCGATCACCTGGTGACGGCGCTCTCCGAAACCGGCAAGGCGGATAGCTGATCTTCTCCGCGCGTCCCGGACGCGGTGCACCGCTGATCCGGGACCCATAATGCATGAAATTTCTGGATCCCGGGTCTGCAGCGCATCACTTCGTGCTGCGCTGCGCCTAGGGCGCGCTTCGCCCCATGCGGAGCTGTGCAACGTGGAAGGAGCGAACAAATGGCCACCGTGGAGCTGCGAAACCCCGCCCTCGAGCGCATGCGCGCGGGCGACGTGGCGCTCGGCATGCTGGTGCGGCTCGGCCGCTCCGGCGACATCGCGCGCATCGCCAAGACCACCGGGCACGACTTCATCTTCCTCGATGTGCAGCACGCGATCTATTCGCTCGAGACCATCGGCCACATCGCCCAGGCCGCGCTCGGCTGCGGCGTCGCCCCGCTCGTGCGGGTGCGCAGCTGCCGCGATCCCGACATCGCGCTCATGCTCGATTGCGGGGCGACCGGCATCGTGGTGCCGGACGTCAACACCGTGGCGGACGCCCAGACGGCGGTCGCGACCTGCAAGTTCGCGCCGGTCGGCCGGCGCTCGGTCGGCGGCCTCTACCCGGCGCTCGACTTCAAGACCGCGCCGCTCGCCGAGACCCTGCAGGTGCTCAATGCCGGCACGCTCCTGGTCTGCATGATCGAGACCGTCGAGGGTCTGAGCAACGTCGAGGAGATCGCCAAGATCGACGGCATCGACGTGCTGCACGTCGGCTGCAACGACCTCCTCTCCGACATGGGCAAGCCCGGCGCGTTCGGCGACCCGATGATGATCGCGGCGGTGGAGAAGGTGATGGCGGCCGCCAAGGCCAACGGCAAGTTCTCCGGCCTCGGCGGCGACCGCGACATCGAGCGGCAGACGCGCTTCATCCGCGGCGGCGTGCAGTTCCTCACCACCCAGTCGGACATCGCCTTCCTGATGGCCGAGGCGTCGCGGCGCACGCAGACTCTGCGCGGCGCCATCGGCGGGAGGTGATGCGTTCCCCCGGGCGCAGCGCAGCATGAAATGCTGCGCTGCTGACCCGGGGTCCAGAACTCACTGCGCACCGTGGGCCCCGGATCAGCGGTGCACCGCTTCGCGCTGCACCGCATCCGGGGAACAAATCCTCACCGCTTCGCCGCCTGCAGCGCCCGCCACACCTTCTCCGCCGTCACCGGCATGTCGATGTGGCGGCCGCCGTGGTCGGAAAGCGCGTCGACGACCGCGTTCATCACCGAGGTGAGCGCTCCGGCGCAGCCGGCCTCGCCGCAGCCCTTGACGCCGAGGGGATTGGACTTCGCCGGCACCGGATGGCTCGCCACCTCGATCATCGGCGCGTCGGGCGCGCGCGGCAGCGCGTAGTCCATGTACGAGCCGGTGAGCAGCTGGCCGTCGCCGTCGTAGGCCGTCACTTCCATCAGCGCCTGGCCGATGCCCTGCACCACGCCGCCGTGGATCTGCCCGGCGACCAGCAGTGGGTTGATGATGGTGCCGAAGTCGTTGACCGAGGAATATTTGACCACCGCGACCGCGCCGGTTGCCGGATCGACCTCGACCTCGGCGACGTGGCAGCCGTTGGGAAACGCCGACGGGATCGTCTCGGTGACGTGCTTCACGTCGAGCGACTTCGGCACGTTGTCGGGCAAAGCGACGCCGGCGCGCAGCTTGTCGGCCAATTCCATGATGCCGATCGAGCGGTCGGTGCCGGCGATGACGAAGCGCCCGTCAACGAACTCGATGTCGGCGCTCGCGGCTTCCAGCACCGCGCCGGCGATCTCGCGCCCGCGCGCGATCACCTTCTGCGCCGCTTCGACGATCGCCGTGCCGCTCGCGTACATGGAGCGCGAGCCGCCGGTGCCGCCGCCGGCGACGAGCTCGTCGCTGTCGCCCTGCAGGAGGCGGATGCGCTCGAACGGGACGCCGAGTTTCTCGCTCAGCACCTGCGCGAACGGGGAGGCGTGGCCCTGGCCGTAGTCGAGCGTGCCGGTGATGATGGTCACGGTGCCGTCCGGCTCGAAGCGGATGCCGCCCATTTCCTTGTTGGGCGGCGCGGTCACTTCCAGATAGCTGCCGAGGCCGATGCCGCGCAGCTTG
>DASZJC010000184.1:0-1663 GCA_035948495.1 Xanthobacteraceae bacterium
TCGGCGGTCGTCGGCGTCCGCATCATGATCCAGGTGGTCATGTCCCAGGCGTTGCGAACCCCGGCGAACAGCAGGACCACGAGGGACGCGGCGGTGACGTCCGAGCTCCACGGCGTGCGCAGCAGCAGCAATATCCCCGCGGCGAGGACCAGCAGATACCCGAGGAGCGGAATCGTCGCGTAGAACAAACGGTCGATCGCGTCCACGTGGAAGCTGCGCCGGATGACCATCTGAATCCACACGCGCCCCGCATAGACCAGGCCCGCGATGCCGCCTGCGGTCAGAAGCACGCCGAGGCTCAGCCACGTCTGCGACGGAATGGTCACGACGATGCAGGTGAACAGGACCGCAGCGAAATTGACCACGGTCGGGCTGAAGAACGCCTGCAGGGCGTTGCGGTGCGCCTCGCTGAACACGCTGGAGCCGATCGAGGCGGAAACGAACATCAGGCCGACCAAAGTCGCCGACGCGGTACCGACCAGGAGGTAGAAATCGTGCCAGTCGTGAAACAATTCGGCCACGGACCCTTGCATCGGCGCCTGCTCTCTCTGACTCGTCATGCCCGGCCATGACGACTTGGACGGCTTGGCCGTAGGGTGGGCAAAATCGCATACAATGGCAACAACGCCGGCACGGCACGGCCCGCGATTTTGCCCACGCGTAAACGGGGACCATCACCGATGACGTTTCGCCTATCCGAAGAGCAGCGCGCGTTCGTCGGCAACGTCCGCAAGCTGGCGCAGAGCGAATTCCGCGCGCGCGCGCCGAGCTACATGGACGGCAGCTTCCCTTGGGAGAACATCCGGCAGCTCGCCGACCTCGGCATCCTCGGCATGGCGGTGCCGCAGGACTACGGCGGCTCCGGCATGGGCGTGCTCGACACCGCGCTCGTCCTCGAGGAGATCGCCAAGGCCTGCTACGTCACCGCGATGGCGGTGCTGGGCGAGGTCGGCACGCAGACGCGCATCATCGCCGCCTACGCGCCGGAGGGCATCAAGCGGCGCCTGCTGCCCGGCGTGTGCACCGGCGAGTGCATCCTCGCCATCTGCATGACCGAGCCGCACGCCGGCACCGACGTCGCCAACTACCGCACCAACGCGGTCGTTAACGGCGACCGCATCCGCCTCAACGGCGTCAAGACCCTCATTAGCCGCGTCGACGAGGCGCAGGCCTTCGTCGTGTTCAGCCGCATCGACGGCCGGCCGGGCCGCGAGGGCATCGGCTGCGTGCTGGTGGAAAAGGGCGCGCCCGGGTTCACGGTCACCTCGCGCTTCCACACCATGGGCGGGGAGAACCTCGCGGAAATCCGCTTCGAGGACTGCGACCTGCCGCGCGAAAACCTGATCGTGCGCGAGGACGGGTTTCGCCGCCTGCTCGACGCCTTCAACACCCAGCGCTGCCTCAATCCCAGCATCTCGCTCGGACTTGCCGAAGGCGCGTTCGAGGAATCGGTCAAATACATGCGCGAGCGCACCGCGTTCGGACGCCGCATCGGCGACTTCCAGGGCCTGCGCTGGAAGCTCGCCGACATGTACCGCGACATCGAGGCGGCGCGCAGCCTGCTCTACCGCGCCTGCCTCACCGCCGATCCGTTCCCCGACCCGCACGAGGCGGCGCTCGCCAAAATCTCCTGCAACGAGATGGCGCTGCGCGTGACCAGCGA
>DASZJC010000185.1:0-2659 GCA_035948495.1 Xanthobacteraceae bacterium
GAGGCTGGTGAGGACCTCGTAGCTGATGGTGCCGGCGTGCGAGGCAAGGTCGTCGACGCCGATGGTCTCGTCGAGCAGCGCGACGGTGTCGCCGCGGCGCGGCGTCTCCTCCGGCAGGTCGGTGACGTCGACGGCGATCAGGTCCATCGAAACGCGCCCGGCGAGCGGGCAGGGGTGTCCGGCGACGATCGCCTCGGCGCCCGGCGTGCTGTCGGACGCGCTCGCCGCGCGCAAAAAGCCGTCCGCGTACCCGATCGCGACGACGGCGAGCCGCGTGGGCCGGCGCGCGGTCCACGTCGCTCCGTAGCCGACCGTATCGCCCGCCTCGACCTCGCGCACCTGAACGACCCGACCGTCGAGACGCACCACGGCACGCATCAGATTGAGATGTCCCGGGGTTGGATTGGCGCCGTAGAGGGCGACCCCCGGCCGCACCAGGTCGTGATGGGCGTCCGGGTCGAGGAAAATGCCTGACGAATTGGCGAGCGAACCGGGAACTCCCGGGAACAGGTCGCGCAAATCGCGGAACGCCGCCATCTGACGGGCATTGAGCGGATGGCTCGGCTCCTCCGAGCAGGCGAAATGGCTCATCAGCAAATCGAGGCCGGCGCGGCTTGCCAGCTCGCGCGGATCGAGCTGGGCGATGTCCTCGGCGCTCAGGCCCAGGCGGTTCATTCCGGTGTCGACGTGGAGCGCGGCGCTGCCGTGCCAGCCGGCGGCGCGGAACGCTTCCCATTCGGCCAGCTCTTCGATGCTGCCGATCACCGGTCGGAACTCGCCCTGCGCATAGGAGGCAAGAGTACCCGGCAGCATGGCCAACACGTAGATCGCCGCCCGTGGGGCGGCCGCGCGCGCTTGGCGTGCTTCGGCGAGCGTCGCCACGAAAAAGGTTGCGCACCCTGCCTTGGCCAGCGCCGCCGTGACCGGCGCGATCCCGCAGCCGTAGGCGTCCGCCTTGACGACCGCCGCGCATTTGGCTGGCGCCGCCCGCCGGGCGAGTTCGCGCCAGTTGGCGACGATCGCCGCAAGGTCGATCGTGAGAATCCCGCCGCTCTCGACGTCCGGACCGGGCACGGCTGACGCAGGCGCGGGACGCGGTTTGCGGGGCGGCATGGGTCCATCATGGCCGGCTTTCGCCGGGCCATCCACCGTCCAGTTGACCGATCAATGGATCACCGGCGAGGCAACGCGCGCATCCTCAAATCCGTTCCGGCAACCGGCTCTCGTCGGCGAGATTCGAGAACCGCGTCACGTCGGCCTTGAACTGCAGCGGGACCGTGCCGGTCGGTCCGTGCCGCTGCTTGCCGATGATCAACTCCGCCTTGCCGTGCACCGCTTCCATGTCGGTCTGCCACTTGAAATGCTCGTCGGTGCCGGCGCGGGGCTCCTTGTTCTTCAAGTAATACTCCTCGCGGAACACGAACAGCACGACGTCGGCGTCCTGCTCGATCGAGCCGGATTCGCGCAGGTCCGCGAGCTGCGGGCGCTTGTCGTCGCGGCTTTCGACCTGGCGCGAGAGCTGGGAGAGCGCGAGGATCGGGACGTTGAGTTCCTTGGCGAGCGCCTTGAGGCCGGTGGTGATCTCGGTCACCTCCTGTACGCGGCCCTCGGCGGCGCGCCGGCTCGAGCCCTGGAGGAGCTGCAAATAGTCGATGACGAGAAGATCGAGCCCGCGTTGGCGCTTGAGGCGACGGGCGCGGGCGGCAAGCTGGGCGATCGAGAGCCCGCCGGTCTCGTCGATGTAGAGCGGGATCGCCTCCATTTCGCGCGCCACCGCGGCGATGCGGTCGAAGTCGTTCGGGTCGATCTCGCCGCGCCTGATGCGGTAGGAGGGAATCTCGGTCTGCTCGGAGATGATGCGGGTGGCGAGCTGTTCGGCCGACATTTCGAGCGAGAAGAAACCGACGATGCCGCCGTTCATCGTCTCGATGTGCCCATCCGGGCGAACGTCGCCGCGCCAGGCGCGGGCGATGTTGTACGCCACGTTGGTTGCGAGCGATGTCTTGCCCATGCCCGGCCGCCCCGCGAGGATGACGAGGTCGGAATGCTGCAGCCCGCCCATCATCCGGTCGAGGTCGTCGAGGCCGGTCGCCAGTCCCGACAGTCGCCCATCGCGCTGGTAGGCCCGCGCCGCCATGTCGACGGCGGTGGTGAGAGCGGACGCGAACCGCTGAAACCCGCCGTCGTATTTGCCGATCTCGGCAAGTTCATAGAGCCGGCGCTCGGCGTCCTCGATCTGGTCGCGCGGCGCGAAGTCGACCGGAGCATCGAAAGCCACGTTGACCATCTCCTCGCCGATCACGATCAGCGAGCGGCGGGTGAAGAGGTCGTAGATCGTGCGGCCGTAGTCCTCGGCGTTGATGACGGTCGTCGCTTCAGCGGCGAGCCGTGCCAGGTATTGGCTGACGGTGAGGCCCGCGATATCGACGTCCGCCGGCAGGAAGGTCTTGAGCGTCACCGGGTTGGCGATCTTGCCGACTCGGATCAGGCTGCCCGTGATCTCGTAGATGTTCTGGTGCACCGGCTCGAAGAAATGCCGCGGCTCGAGAAAGTCCGATACCCGGTAGAAGGCTTCGTTGTTGACCAGAACGGCGCCCAACAGCGCCTGCTCCGCCTCGATGTTGTGCGGAGCGGTGCGATAAAGCGGCGTCGCCTCGAC